>JAJFJI010000235.1 GCA_021774205.1 Nitrosomonas sp. | reverse complement strand
ACGGCTAGCCGGCATGACTGGGCAACTTTCGACCCGTATGGGTGCTGCTATACGCCATGCCAGTCATTACCTGAAACTGCAAAAATCCTCCAAAAAACTATTGCTGGTCATTACCGATGGCGAACCCGCGGATGTTGATGTCCGTGATCCGCAGTATCTACGCCACGATACCAAAAAAGCGGTGGAAGAAGCAGCGCGTAGCGGCGTTGTCACCTACTGCATGAGCCTTGATCCACGCGCTGATCAATATGTCTCACGCATTTTTGGCGCGCGTAACTATATGGTGGTCGATCATGTGGAACGATTGCCGGAGAAATTACCAATACTTTATGCGGGGCTAACTCGATAGACTGGAACGCCATCAGTGTTCAAGCAAGAACAGATTTAGCTACTCATCACTGCCATTGTGCAACGCTACACTAAAGACATGATGCAATGAAACACGATACACGACTTAAAACAATTTCCACTGGACATATTAAAAAGCCCCCGGAATTCCAGCGGAATTCCGGGGGTTCAGGCTACAACTTTCTTCTTTTAGAAGAGCAATCCACTACTTTGAGCAGATTTTCTTAAGAAGTTAGTGACCTTCCTTGCTGCCACCACCGTATGGGAGTGGGGATGCCCCTTCCTTGAGGCAATTACCATTACCATCAATACCGAATTCACATTCGTCAGAAACAGCACCAGGATCACCCATATCAGCACTTCCACAAGCAGTTAAAAATAAGGCTAAGAGAGCTGCAACAAAGACTGAAAGTTTCATTATTTTCCTTTATTAAAAATTAAAAAATATACATCACTACTGAAGTTTCGCGCTTAACGCTTAATTGCGTGGAATATTTATACCACATTCTATCTCATTGAAAAACTGTATATTTTATTTTTTAGGTAATTCCTGCGCCCAGAAGTCATTTTATGAGGGATTGCTATATAACAAAGCATCCCCACCAAAATTAATCTCAACTTACAACCACTGCCTATCTTGGCGATTTTAAAATGGTGAAACTTCAATGTCAATTATATAACGGAATAAATCATACACTCAAGTCAAGAAAGAACAGCCCGCTCGCTCCACTTTAAGTGCAGGTACAATTTACTTTCTACTTATTTCAATACTATAAAGAAGGCCACCATTCTCTATATTAGTATCATCACCTTCAGAACTCACGACTTCTTTTGTATTCTTTGTTTCTACGACAGCTTGACCTGATTCACTCATATACTTCTTTTGGATAAAATAATCCTTATCGGAGGATATTTTCACATTTGCAATTTCATATATTTCATCCTGGACGACATAGATTTCTTCCAAGTAAACAAATAGATTAAGAAAATCTTCAGTGGTATTAATTGATTTTTTTAAGGTAAACTCTCCTTTATCACAAAGGTAATTTCTCTCAACATCACCTGCAACATCTTTATCCAAATCTAAATTTCCCAAAATGGTATGACTAGGTTTATCTTTGAAAATTGTTAAATGGTAATCTGTTGTCGATCGCACTCCACCAGGTCGGCATTGAACGATTCCATGTTTTTCTGCAACATTCAGATTGAAATAGACAGTTAACTCAAAATCACTTGCATATACGAAATTATTAACAAAAAAGGTAGACAATAGCGCGAATATAATTCTCATGTGACTAATCCTCCATAACCATTACTTGATAACAAGAACGGCATTATTATCAGTCATTGCATTTTTAAGAAAACGAGCGAATCACTCGACACACAGTACTGCAATGGACCTAAAATATTGCGGAATTTCAAATATCGTATCATGCTCAGTTTCGTAAATCACCTTCATGGCTTCTGCTCTATCAGAAATCCCTGAACCAATTTCTTCAATTGGCTTTTGCGTAATCTTTTTGATCGCTTGGTGATATGTTTCTGAACCTCGCTAATGAAAGGCTCATCGCCCAGAAATAGGTTTTTTGCAATACTTTCCCAGAAAAAGACTGGCCAATGCTTGCGCTATAACTTGATTAGTTATGCCTGCACGCACTGGATAGAGAACAATATAGTGTGATATTTCAAGCCAATAACTTTCTTTTTGTACCATAATCGCTTTATATCGACCCTGAAATACGTCACCATTCGTTGATGCGTTTTATTAACGTATCGGGTTCGCGCCCGTTCAGTCTCGTCATTAATTGAGAAATATTAGCTTTAGGCGTTTCAATCAAAAGATGATAGTGATTATCCATAAAGCAATAGGTAAAACAAATACGTCAAGACGGGTTAAAACCGCTGCTAATAAGCTAAGTAAAACTGCCTATTCGCGTCCTCAACAAAATTTTTTCTCCGGCCTTTCCTTTCGACATTATATGATACAAGGCGCTGAGGAATGTTAGTCAATGGGGCGTGCCATGGAAAATCGCCCGTTTGTTAAATTCATGATACGCTTGATTATAAATAGGGTTATCACTGCACGCAATGACTGGCGCTTTTCCTGATTATTCGCCGCATGTGTGGCGGCTGGCACTAGGTGGCGAAATGAATTATTCCCCCCGGATAACGCGTACTATTGCATGAGGCTTCAGCCCTTTTCTCCGTTGCAGCGATATTTTAGTATTCACCAAATTTTTCATTCCAAAAATTTTGAGTAATTGAATATGAGTAATCTATTATTTGGTGCATATGTCATTTGCGTGATGGCTTTGTTTGCCTATGGCGTCAATTGCTATTTCATGGTTTGGCGTTTCTGGAAGACTTATCGCAAGGAGTCCGGCCGTATCCGTCAGCTTATTGATGCAGCTCAGCCGATATTTGATGATATTTCTACCTTGCCACATGTGACCACACAGATTCCACTTTATAACGAGGCGAATGTGGCGGAACGTGCGATTCGGGCTGTAGCTGCGATTGATTACCCTGCTGCCAAGCATGAGATTCAGATATTGGATGATTCGACGGATGAGACCTGTGCGATTATTGATCAAGTAGCGGAATCTCTGCGTCGGGATGGTAAAGATATCAACGTATTTCGTCGCACAAAACGCCAGGGCTATAAGGCCGGTGCCTTGGCTGCAGGAATGAAGGTTTGCAAGGGAACATATATTGCAATTTTTGATAGTGACTTTGTTCCGAACCCGAATTATTTACGGCAAATGATACCGCCACTTATGGCTGATGAGAAATTAGCCTTTGTGCAAGCACGCTGGGGACATTTAAATACGACGCATTCTGTGCTCACCCAAGCGCAAGGTATTGGTATTGATGGACACTTTATGATCGAACAAAGTGTGCGCGCCTTTAACGGTTTCTTCATGAATTTTAATGGCACGGCTGGCGTTTGGCGCAAGCAGGCCATCTATGATGCCGGCGGTTGGCAATCAGACACACTAACTGAAGATATGGATTTGTCGTATCGTTGTCAATTGGCCGGGTGGCGTGCAAGTTATTTGGTAGATGTAGTGGTTCCTGCCGAGTTGCCAGAAACCTATACCGCCTTTAAAAGCCAACAATTTCGTTGGGCCAAGGGGTCTATACAAACCGCGATCAAATTATACCCACAGGTGCTTCGTTCAAAGGCTGGCATGATGGCAAAAGTCCAAGCCTTTCTACATCTAACGCATTATAGTATTCACCCAATTATGGCGCTCTTGTCGGTTTTGACATTGCCTGTCTTGTTGACGTTGGATGTCGCAGTGCCATGGCCGCTTATGGCACTGTGTATGTTCTGTATTTTAGTAGCCATATGCGGTCCCAGCTCGCTGTATTTAACAAGCCAGATCGCGACAAAGTCGGGGATCAAACGAATATTTTTTTTGCCGGTCTTAATGTGTATCGGCGTCGGGATTGCTTTATCCAATACACGTGCTGTTCTTGAAGCGATTATGAAAGTAAAGAGCGGCTTTGTACGCACACCTAAGCGTGGCTATCTCAAGAAAACACAATATCGGGTTAATGCATCAGTTCTACCCTTATTTGAAATTCTGTTGGGACTCTACTGTCTGGTCAGTTTGTACCATTATATTGATGCAGAAAAATATATGGTTGGACCGTTTTTATTGATTTATGCCTGTGGATTTTTACTGGTAGGAATCCGCTCATTTAGGGAAAGTTTCCAACAATCCTAGAAACTGCAGTTGACCGGTAGTCGGCTGCAATCATCGCCATCCAGGAAATGCTCAATTCACGCCGATTATTTTTTTCATTCTCGCTAGCTTTAGTATTCCTCGCTGGCGGTGTTCATTGGACACAATGGGCTATAGATTCTAAAGCTGTCATTATGATGGCATCTTATGTCGTGTTGTTTTTCGGCTTCATTGGCGCCTGGTTAAGCTTCCCACGCGGGTTAAGCGCGCACCATAAGTTAGGATTGATCCTTCTTGTCTCTCTGCTAGCGCGGATTCTAATAATGGGAATGCCGGTTTCAGATGACGTATATCGTTATCTTTGGGAAGGCAAAATCATCGTCGCCGGTGAGAGTCCTTATCAATATCCTGCAGATCATGCGCATTATGCAGCGTACCGTGATCATTATTGGGAGGAGATGAACCATAAGGATAAACTAACCGCCTATCCACCTTTAGCTGAACTTATATTTGCTGGCGTGACTAGCATCGCTTACTCCCCGTGGGCTTTTAAGACATTATTTGTCCTGGCTGATCTCTGCGTGGTGTGGGTGCTTATAGCCATTTTGACGTTGCGTGGGGCAAATGTGCGTGCGGCATTCTTGTATGCATTAAATCCACTCGCATTGTTTGCAATTGCAGGCGAAGCACATTTTGATGTTTTGCTGATTCTGGCAATGATGCTGTCATTACTTTGCGTGGAAAAAAAAGCTTTCCCCTGGGCATGGATCTGGCTGAGTATTGCGATACAGATAAAAATCATTGCGGTTGTTTTAATCCCGCTTTTTCTCTGGCGATGTCACTGGCGATACGCATGGTTGCTACTCATCCCCTTAGTATTACCTTCGCTTTATTTTCTAGACTCACTGCCGGGGCTATTTGAAGGACTTTGGGCTTTTGGCGGGATGAATGCATTTAATGGGCCAATACACGGTCCGGTCAATTATATATTAGGTGGCAATATCACCTGGGCTTCACGAGTAATGTTTGTGTTATTCGCGCTTGTCTCGCTCTGGATACTATGGGCCGTCAAGACGCCGATCAAAGCCGCCTACTTATTGATTGCGTCCCTGGTATTGTTGTCACCAGTTGTGCATTATTGGTATATTTTGTGGGTGATCCCGTTTGTAGCACTTTATCCTGGCTTGTCCTGGCTAGTTTTAAGTCTGAGCAGCAGCGCTTACTTCGCATCAACCTTCAGCGTAGAGAATGGTGAAGATTGGTCATTGCCTATTTGGGCAATGTGGTTGATGTGGTTGCCATTCCTATTAGTGCTGGCCTATGAGCTGAGAATAATATTTTTTCGCAAGTTCAAGCCAACCACATTATGGGCCAAGCCTGAAACACTTGCTATCGTTGTGCCAACCCTGAATGAATGTTCACGAATAAAGCTTTGCCTTTCGGCCTTGGCTTCTTTGGATCGCCCCCCCGATGAAATAATTGTCAGTGACGGCGGTTCAACCGATCATACCGTAACCAAAGTCCGAGCGATGGGTTTTCGAGTCGTTTCAAGTAAATGCGGGCGCGGCGCTCAAATCAGAACAGGGGTGGAAGCGACTCATTCAGATGTGGTTATGGTTATTCATGCTGATTGTATCTGTGCGAGTGATGTCAGTCAGCGTGTAATGACCATCCTAACAGAAAATCCAGATGTGGTTGGCGGTGCGGTTGGACAGCATTTCAGGACGTCTAATCACCGCCTGTTAATCATTGAGATGCTCAATGATGCGCGCGCAACACTTGGCGGCGCCAGCTTCGGTGATCAAGGACAATTTTTTAGAACCACGGCCGCGCGAAACTGGGGAGGCTACCCAGACTATCCACTGATGGAAGATATCGAACTAAGCTTGCGCATGATGCAAACCGGTCGTGTGGTATTGCTGGGCGAAGGTATCCAGAACTCTGCTCGCCAATGGAATCAAGATTTCATTAAACGAATTCTGTTAATTTTGAAACTAGTTATTGTTTTTAGATTGAGTCGTTTGTTTAATCGCGATGTAACCAAGAAGCTGTATGCGATGTATTACGCTAAAAAATAGGATGGATCAGAAAAACATCAGCCACCATCTCAGTCTGCATAAATTTAATAAATGAACCATTAAAAAAGACCCGCCGATGATCGCTTGCAGTTGCTTTTTTGTGGAATTTTCCAGCACTTTTTTATATATCCCACAAAATCACCAAGCAAAAAAACGAATCGATACAATGCAGATCAATAGATTTTCAAAACCACATATCTGCAACATTGACAAATAAAAATTCGAATTTTATTAAGATAACATGTATCATATGTCTGTCTTTTGGATTCAAGTTGTGGAATATAATACCGATGGTTGACGTTTTTCCCTTGATATTCGATGGCTAACCGTAAGTGTAATTTATTATTAAGGAAATAACATGGCAGCAGGTATTGTAAAGTGGTTCAATGACGGCAAAGGTTTTGGCTTTATTACTCCGGATGATGGTGGTGAAGATTTGTTTGCACACTTCTCCGCGATCAACAGTGAAGGCTTCAAGTCTTTGCACGAAGCGCAACGCGTAACTTTCGATGTAACTAGCGGCCCCAAAGGGCAACAGGCATCGAATATTAAACCAGAATAATCGAACTGAAGCAAACTAAGAACCCCGGCTAGACCGGGGTTCTTATTGTCCGTAAAACAAAACATCTTGAACTGGGGTCAACGAAAATTCAATCCGGCCATAGCGTACTTGCGCCGAACGTCAAGCATCGCACTAAGATTATTCCTGACGGAAAGAAAAACAAAAATAATACATCAGATACAACGACTGCGTATAATCGCCTTGAATTAACACCCCCTATTTCACTCCAGCTGGCGGTTTACAATAAACCCTGGCGGTAAACTCTTCGTTGCGACGTGAGTTTCTGATTACATCTCCGCCTTGCCTTATACAGACCATTGTTGCTCGATCCAAGCTAGCAAAATATTCATTTGTTCCAGGCAAGTCGGATATGGGTGGAACGTTTTCCCTAATTCGAGCACATACATCTGATTCATTGGGTTTTACAAGGTCATCCACCATTGGGGGCAACGGGCATAATCCACAGGGGTCGCCTGGACACAGACACCCCTTGCATACAGCTTGGACCGGCATGGCAACAATACCTAACCACAAGCCCGCAGCAAGTGAACCAACTATTTTTATCAACCTGGTTAACCTAAATTTCATAACACTCATCCTTTGAAATTCCAATTAGTCACTTATAAATGCTCACCTATTAACCATCCAGAGACATGGATCGAAAAGTTATCCTAATCCTAAAAACCACAGTTGAATGGTATTTTGCTGCGTATGTACTTATAAGTTATATCGTTGCATGTGATTTAGAACGGTCAATTACGGTTTTTAGGATAACACATGCTCAACTAAATCATCAGAACCACCTAAATTCACTACCTATTATAAAACCATATAAAATGAGAAGTTTTTTTAGATTATATTTTTCGGGAAGCAAAGTTTGATTACGACTGCCAATATCACCATGCAATTTGGGGCAAAGCCCTTGTTTGAAAACGTCTCCGTTAAATTTGGTAACGGCAACCGTTACGGCCTGATTGGCGCAAATGGCTGCGGAAAATCTACGTTTATGAAGATTCTTGGCAACGATCTTGAATCCACGTCTGGCAATATCAATCTGGATAGTGGTGAGCGCATTGGGAAGCTTCGCCAGGACCAATTTGCATTTGAAAATTATCTGGTCATTGATACAGTTATGATGGGCCATGAAGAGTTATGGCAGGTCAAAGAAGAACGGGATGCAATTTATGCCAATCCAGACGCCACCGAAGCAGAGTATATGCATGCCGCCGAATTAGAGTCACGTTTTGCTGAATTAGACGGTTATTCCGCAGAAGCGCGCGCAGGCGAATTATTGTTGGGTGTTGGCATCCCTTTATCCCAGCATCAGGACCCCATGAATACGATAGCGCCCGGTTACAAATTACGTGTATTACTGGCGCAAGCCTTATTTTCTGATCCGGATATTTTACTATTGGATGAACCCACTAATAATCTGGATATAAATACGATACGGTGGCTGGAAAGCGTGATTAATACCAGCAGAAGCACTATTATCATTATTTCCCATGACCGCCACTTCTTGAACAGTGTCTGCACCCATATGGCTGATCTGGATTACGGCAAAATTCGTATTTATCCTGGTAATTATGATGAATATATGACCGCATCCACCCAGGCTCGAGAGCGTATGTTGACGGATAACGCCAAAAAGAAAGCCCAGATTGCCGAGTTACAATCCTTTGTCAGCCGTTTTTCGGCCAATGCATCCAAAGCTCGGCAGGCCACCAGCCGGGCCCGACAGATTGAGAAAATAAAATTGGAAGACGTTAAGCCCTCCAGCCGTCAATATCCATTCATCCGTTTTGAAGTAGATGACAAAGAGAAATTACACCGTCTGGCGGTTTCAGCCAAAAATCTTGGAAAAAATTACTCCGGAATGGACCAGCCAATACTGGAAAGATTTAATATTGATATCGAAGCGGGTGAAAAAGTGGCTATAATCGGCCCAAACGGTATCGGAAAAACAACGTTGCTACGCTGCCTTGCAGGTGATCTTAAATTAGACACTGGCACAGTTAAATGGGCGGAAAAAGCACGCTTTGGATTTTTTGCACAAGACCACGCGGTCGATTTCGAAACAGAGCTATCCTTAACTGACTGGATAGCACAATGGCGGCAAGAAAATGATGACGATCAAGCTGTACGTAGCACGCTCGGCAGGTTGTTATTTTCCGGCGACGAAGTCAAAAAATCAGCCAAAGTAATTTCTGGTGGCGAGCAAGGACGCATGCTTTTTGGTAAACTTATTTTACAAAAACCCAATGTTTTACTAATGGATGAACCAACCAATCACCTAGATATGGAATCGATTGAATCACTTAACAGTGCACTAGAAAAATATACAGGCACATTAATCTTTGTTTCCCATGATCGAGAATTTGTATCTTCACTTGCTAGCCGAATTTTAGAATTGAAACCAGGCGGAATTACAGATTTCAAAGGTAATTACGAAGATTATCTCCAAGCGCAAGGTATTGAATAATTTTCGGTTCCCAATTAACTCACGAGAAAAATCGATCGCTATAAAAATCTGCTATGAAAACCAAATATATAAGAAACATACAATTTATTATCATTTTTTTTCTATGCAATATCGTGGTTGCCCCCATTGCAATTGCTGAAGATAGAATTCAAGATCTTCAGCAACGCGCGAATTTTGCTTACGAGCAAATGATGGAAGCGAAATATAAGGCCGAAATGGTAGCCATGGAGGCGACTGATGCCAAAGAAATGCTTCAGCGCGTCAAAAAATCACTAGAAAGAGCAGAACAAGAAGCGGAAACTGCCAGAAGAAAATCTGAAGAAACAAACTTAGCGCTAGAACAAGCACAACAAAGATGGAACCAAGCTTCTGATGCACTTGCTGATGAGTGGAAGAAGCCTCAAAAAAACTAACCAATGGCTTATATTTATTGCATTCTTCGTACCATCTTTACATGAGGAATCCCAGCGTCGATAAATTCATCTCCCTCCACCTGGAACCCGAACTTTTTGTAAAAACCAGCAGCAATACTTTGTGCATTAAGGACTACCTGTCGAATATGCCGTTTCTTTGCTTCCTCAAGAAACCGGCGTAGCATTGCACTACCGACACCCATGCCACGCCATTCTTTCAATACTGCCATGCGTCCAATATGTCCGTCTGGCAGAAATCTGGCCGTACCAATCGGTCTTCCACTCGTATCAATGGCGAGTATATGCAAACAATCATTGTCGAATTCGTCCCACTCAAGCTCAACAGGAACCTGCTGTTCTTTTACAAAAACAGTTTCCCGGATAATGCGTAAAAAATGGCCATCATCGTGCCAGTTAGCATTGCGTATTGTATAAGTAACCATGCGGGATTATGTCTCACTCTGATTATTTCACCATGAGTGGTTTTTTTATCGCATCTCGTCCGACAGATTAGTGCACCTGTGCTGGATTATCACTTAAACGGGTGCCGCAACACAATCGTATCTACCCGATCCGGTCCAGTTGAAATCATATCCAATGGTGTTTCGCAGACTTCTTCAATACGCTGCAGATAATTCTGTGCCGCTTTGGGTAACTGTTTAAATTCCTTTATACCTGCGGTACTTTCCATCCAGCCGGGTATCTCTTCATAAACCGGTTCGCAACTGGCAAGCGCATCTGCCCCAGCTGGCAAAATACTACCGGCATCCTTGCTAACATCATTTCCACTCATTTTATAACCAATACCCAGGTTCAAAGTTTCAACACCGTCAAGGACATCGAGTTTGGTGACACATAACCCCGAAACACCATTGATTTGAACTGAGCGTTTGAGCGCTACCGCATCAAACCAACCACAACGACGCGGACGTCCAGTTGTCGAACCAAACTCATTGCCTCGTTTGGCCAGGTGCTGGCCCATTTCATCATCCAGTTCGGTAGGGAAAGGACCAGAGCCAACACGCGTGGTATAAGCCTTGGTAATACCCAACACATAGTGCAACATTTGCGGCCCAACGCCACAGCCTGCTGATGCTGCGCCAGCAATGCAGTTACTCGATGTCACATATGGGTAGGTCCCATGATCAATATCCAGCAATGCACCTTGTGCACCTTCGAACAATAAATTGCAGCTTTCTTGATTAGCATTGAACAAAAGTTGCGGGACATCAGCTACCATTGGCTTAATTCGCTCTGCCTGGGAAAGTACTCCATCCATAATCTGTTGGAAATCCACGATTGACGCATTAAAATAATTTTTTAAAACAAAATTATGATAATCGAGCATTTCACCGAGCTTAGCGGCAAAACGATCGCGATGAAATAAATCCTGTAGGCGAATCGCACGCCGCGCAACTTTATCTTCATAGGCTGGACCAATACCACGCCCTGTCGTTCCAATCTTGCCAACACCTCTAGCTGACTCACGCGCATTATCCAATGCAATATGGCAAGGCAAAATCAACGGGCATGCTTCACTGATTCGAAGTCTGTCGCGCACATTTACACCCGCCTGCTCAAGCATGTCCACTTCTTTCAATAAGGCCTCAGGAGAAATCACCACGCCATTACCGATATAACAAGCAACCTTATCACGCAATATGCCAGAAGGGATCAGGTGCAACACCGTCTTTTTACCATCAATAACCAATGTATGTCCTGCGTTATGGCCACCCTGGAAACGCACGACACCTTGCGCATGATCTGTTAACCAGTCAACTATTTTACCTTTCCCTTCGTCACCCCACTGCGTGCCGATGACCACAACGTTTTTAGTCATTTTTATAAATCTCTAATATTCCATAACACAGCAATTAAATGATCTGAATTAAATTCCCCTCACAACCCAGTCCCCGCTTTGCAAGACAAGTTGTCTATCACAATTTGATGGGAATTTATCACCTAATTGTCCGGGCAATTCAACGATAACAATTTCACCTGTTTCTCGTAATTCTCTAATCTTTTTTTCAAGTGCCTTATTATTTTTTCCAAATGGCGCCAAAATTCCTTTGGCGCATGGTTCTGGGCTAATAAGACGGGCTAATTCACGTAAATCGGTACTAAACCCTGTTGCTGGCCGCGCCCGGCCAAATGCCTTGCCGATTTCATCGTAACGCCCACCTAGCGCAATGGCATTTGAACAGCCTTTTGCATAAGCGGCAAAAACCATACCGCTATGATAATGAAAACCACGCAGATCAGCTAAATCAAACGCAATAGTGTCTACCACCGATATTAATTCTTTCTCAACGGCCTCAAGCGCATCCAGCGCCATTCTTATTTCTGGTAGATCCGGTAAGAATTTATGTGCCTGCGCTAGTATTTTTTTGTCGCCATATAGCTCAGGTAGCAACATCAACGCTTGTTTTGTACGCTCACTCACTTGCTTGCTCAAATCTGCACACAGCGCTTTTAATGCAGCAACATCTTTCGCTTGCAAGATACTGTATAGCTCGGTTTCCAATTCATCTGGAATATTTGCATTCTTAATCAATCCTCGAAATACTGCGACGTGACCAAGATCCAGATGAATTTTATCAATCCCAGAGATCGACAGACATTCCAGCATAAGCCGCTGTATCTCAATATCACTTTCCAAACCAGCATGGCCGTAAAGTTCCGCGCCAATTTGCAGTGGTTCACGAGTCCGCGTCAATCCAGATGGCACTGTGTGCAGCACACTACTTGCATAGCAAAGACGCGTCACGCCATCACAATTTAACAAATGAGCGTCAATACGCGCGACCTGTGGCGTCATATCGGCACGCAGCCCCATCATTCGTCCACTCAGTTGATCAATCACTTTGAACATGTGCAATTCCATATCACTGCCAGATCCAGACAGCAAGGATTCAACATATTCCAACAAAGGTGGATTGACTAATTGATAACCATGCACTAACAAAAAATCAACAACTCGGCGGCGCATCGTCTCAATATGCATTGCTTCTTCAGGCAAGACATCTTCAACATATTCAGGAAGGAGCCAATTACGCATGCTTATAATTTATAAACTACCGTTCAGGAAAGAAAAAACCACGTGAAAATGATTCAGATTACCACCGCTTGATTTAACAACAAGAAAAAAGGAAATAATAGAAGAAGTGAGAAGAGAATACTTGAGCTAATAACAATAAGGTCAAAAAATAACGAATTCAGTAACGATATATCTATTTCAAAAGCATCAGTAATAACACACCAACCATCATAGAACTGAGGCCTATAAAACGTATCTGGCCATCCCCCATTTCAATCAATTTTTTAAATGCTTCACGCCAAGTCCGCGGAGACAGGAAAGGCATCATGCCTTCTAATATCAACATTAATGCGATCGCAATCAGAAAAGTATCCCACATATCGCAACAACTCCAAAAAGATACAAAACTCCAGATATTTCATTACTACACCGCACAGCCTACGGTGATATTTTATACAGTTGAAAACGTATAAAACAATTCTTACCAGAACTTCACCATAAAAAGGGGTCTTAAAAGATACGCAAGTACAATACCGCGGCAAAGAAAAAGGAACGAACCTGGCCATCAAACATGAATTATAGGTTTGCCGAGCGATAGTTTGATTAATTTAAAACTATCGGCCATCGGTAACTGTTCAGATTGCCTCAAAATTCGTCAGTCCAAGGCACAAAATGTGAGCCTACATTTGTAAAAATCATTTTGTGCCGCTGAAAAGCGAATTAAGGGGCAAGCTGAACGTTATATTAATTTTCTCTATAATTCATCAAGGCTCGACAAACTTCTTTAATTTAACAAGCGTAAAATTTTAATCTCTTTCTGGTTCCTTCAAATATTTGAAGAAATCTGAAGAAGGATCAAGTACCATCAGGTCTCCTTTATCCTTAAAGGCTTGCCGATATGCCTCCATGCTCCGGTAGAAAGAATAAAACTCAGCGTTTTGATCAAATGCCGAAGCATAAATTGCAGCGGCCTGACTATCCCCTTCACCCATCGTCTTCTGAGCGTCACGATAAGACTCCGCCATGATCACCTCGCGTTGCCGATCCGCATCCGCACGAATCTTTTCTGATTCTGCCGCACCAGTTGAACGCAATTCATTCGCCACACGCTTTCGCTCTGCCTCCATCCGACTATAAACCGAGGCACTGACTTCACGAGGCAAATCGACGCGTTTCAAACGTACATCAACCACCTCGACACCAATTTTACGTGCATCACCATCTGCTTTCTGGCGCATAATTTCCATAATGAGGTCCCGTTCTCCAGAAATCACATCATGCACGGTACGATTACCAAATTCATCACGCAAGCTAGCGTTGATGGTCTGAGACAAACGTGTTTGTGCTAATGCTTCATCTCCCCGCACACTAATGAAATATTGCGTAACATCAACAATACGCCATTTGACAAAAAGATCCACCAACACATTCTTTTTCTCAGAAGTAATAAAACGCTCTGGCTCCTCAGCATCCATGGTCAGAATTCGTTTTTCAAAATAACGAACATTCTGCGCGATAGGAATTTTAAAATACAAACCGGGTTCGGTCTTCACAGAGACAACTTCACCCAATTGAAATAACAGCGCTTGCTGCCGCTCATCTACAATATAGATAACCTGACTCGCCACTAAAACGAGTACGACAACTATCCCTGCCAATATTGATGTAATACTTTTCATTTATCTTACCTCCCTTTCGCGGTCACGAAATGACTCGCGTCCACGTACGGTACTATTAGGTGCCACTTCCTGGATAACTGGAGACTGCTGTTGTTGCATACCGGACAAAGGCACTGGCGCTGCGGATGACTCACCCATTTGCACCAACTTGTCCAACGGCAAATATAGCAAATTATTCCCACCTTCCTGGTCGATCATTATTTTGCTGGCCTTAGAAAGCACTCCCTCCATCATATCCAGATATAAACGCTCACGCGTCACTTCTGGCGCTTTACTGTATTCAACCAGTATCTGTTCAAAACGGCTAGCATCACCCTCGGCACGTGCAATAACACGCTCTTTGTGTCCTTCTGCTTGTTCAATCAAGCGCGCGGCGTTACCTATGGCCCGTGGGATCACATCATTCGCATAACCCTCACCCTCATTTTTCTGCCGTTCCCGATCCTGACCTGCTTTTACCGCATCATCAAATGCAGCCTGGACTTGTTCCGGTGGCTGCGCATTCTGCATGGTAACCCGACTGATCGAAATTCCTATTTCGTAGCGGTCTAGGATTCTCTGCATCAACTGTGTTGCCTCAGCTGCTACATCTTCACGTCCCTCATAAAGCACATAATCCATTTCACTTTTACCGATGACCTCTCGAATCGCGCTTTCTGCCGCCTGCAGCACAGCATCGTCAGGCGTACGGTTATTAAATAGATAATGCTCTGGATTATTCAGGATATATTGCACAGCAAACTGAATATCAACGATATTTTCATCGTCAGTAATCATAAGCGCTTCTTTAAGAACCTTGCTCCTGACATTATTGCGATAGCCAATCTCAACAGTCCGGACCTGACTCACATTAACAAGCTCTACTTGTTCTACGGGAAAAGGATAATGCCAGCGCAAACCAGCAGGCGTTGTGTCAACATATTGACCAAACCTTAAAACTACGCCACGGTGGCCTTCACTAACGATATAAAACCCACTGGACACCCACACAACCAGCATTATTCCGAGTAATAACAACACACCGCCCGCGCCGGGTGGCTTGGAGCCCTTGTCGCGAGATCCGCCATTACCCCCACCACCTTTTTTTCCAAAAATATCACTGATTTTCTTGTTTACATTGCGCAAAACATCATCCAAATCAGGCGGACTATTTTCAGCGCCCTTCTTTTTTCCCCATTGAGGGTCGTTTAATCCCATAATTATTCCCGCTTTGTTTGTTAAAAATAAGCTGTCGTGCAGCCACTCGTTACCTTTTCATCTACCATAGATTCTTTGCACAACCCTCTTACGTCCTTTGCTATTGCCTCAGCCAGCGCCAGCCTAATAAACGTCATCCCCTCACCTGTCTTTGCACTTGTGCGGATTCGGCATATTCTACCATACTCATCACGCTTATATCCTGCTGCAACTGCCGGCTGATTTTCCAGGTCAATTTTATTTAGCACCAGAATTTGTGGAATCGCATCCGCATTAATCTCTTTTAATAAGCTATTCACCGCCTCAATCTGCTCATCTCGATTGGTGCTACCTGCATCGACGACATGCAACAAGATATCAGCTTGAATAGTTTCTTCAAGCGTCGCACGAAACGCCGCCACAAGCGTATGCGGCAAATCACGAATAAAGCCAACCGTATCAGAAACGACGACCGAACCTCGCTCCGAAATAAATAATTTGCGTGTCGTTGTGTCTAATGTAGCAAATAATTGATCCGCAACATATGTCTGCGCGCGGGTCAATTTGTTAAACAAGGTAGATTTACCGGCATTGGTATAACCAACAATAGAAACAGAAATTATATTTGTTCGCTGCCTAGACCGTCGTTGCACTTTACGTTGGCGCTGGAGTGCGGCTAGTCTTTTTTTCAATAGCTTCACCCGTTTCCCAATCAGTCGCCGGTCTGTTTCTAACTGCGTTTCACCGGGACCACGCAACCCAATACCACCTTTTTGACGTTCTAGATGAGTCCAACCACGCACCAACCGAGTAGATAAATGTTCAAGCTGCGCCAGCTCTACCTGCAACTTCCCTTCATGACTCTTAGCACGCTGCGCAAAAATATCCAATATGAGACTGGTTCGGTCTATTACCTGGCATTGAAATCGTTGCGACAAATTACGCTGCTGGCCAGGAGATAGTTCATGGTTAAAAATGACCAGCGAAGCATCACACTGCTCCCCTGCCAGTTGAATTTCATCCAACTTACCACTGCCTACAAACGTGGCAGGATTGGGTCGAATGCATTTTCCTGTCACAACTGCACCAATTGCTATCTGATCACTAATGACAAGTTGCTTTAATTCTTCAACACGTTCTGCATGCGTGCCCAGGCCAAAATCCAAACTAACCAGAACCGCAGTATTTGTTTGATTGGCAACAACCTTAGTGGAATAATCAGGCATCAAGTTTGTCAGATGTTTCGACTGGGATCGTAACTGCTCTCGCAGGAACCACAGTGGAAATTGCGTGCTTATATACCATTTGCGTAACTGAATTTTTTAACAGCACAACATATTGATCAAACGATTCAATATATCCCTGGAGTTTAATGCCGTTGACCAAATAGATCGAAACCTGAATATGCTCCTTTCGAAGTGCATTTAGAAATGGGTCTTGCAATAATTGCCCTTTGGTACCCATGAGTGACTCCCTGTTCTAATTATTGGAAGAGAAACTTTACGCTACTTTTAAACGTTAAACCACATTATCAATGCTGGCAATAAAAATTATTATTAGCTATGTTTCCAGAAAAGAGTCACTTAGCTCGCCAATTAAAAAATATGGCATCTGAGATATTCATTTACACTTGGAAACTCAGTGTCTTCCATCACAAAATCTCCCCAAAACCAAACGGCAACTTACAATAACACACTAAAAAATAACTTTTACTGTCACCGCATAAAAATTTCCCCAAACTGCAAATACACAGCTTGGGTCATGGCCGATAAATTCCGCTTAATTCAGAAAATATTGAAAAACGAATATTGTTAAGCGTTATCTATAATTTAAAAGGGTTGAGGCTGTGGTGTTTTATTGGTTGATGCTGGCATAATAGGCAGTTTGATATCAGGCTGCTCACCCGTTAAGGTTTTCAAGAAAGCAACAATACTCGCAATTTCTTTCTTATCGAATTCACGCTCTAACTGTAACTTTCCCATTGTATCAACTGCTTCTTCTAATGTCCAAACGGCACCATCATGGAAGTAAGGATAGGTCAACTCAATATTACGTAAAGTTGGTACTTTGAAAACATGCAAATCGGCATCCTTACCTGTCACCGCTTTCCTGCCTTCTATCTTACTTTTTGTTTTATACGGCTTATAAACACCGAATTTTTGATAAAGTGCGCCACCAACAGCCGGACCATTATGACATCCTGAACAACCACTGCTTTTGAATAACTTATACCCCTCTTGCTCTTGTTTATTAAGTGCTTTTTTATCTCCTTCTAGCCATTTATCGAAGCGAGAACCTGGTGTTACAAGCGTTTCCTCAAACGCTGCAATAGCAGTCGTTACACGATCTATATCAACTTTATCAGATCCAAATGCTTGTTCAAAATGCGCTCGGTATTGTGGAATAGAATTTAAAATTTCTACCGCTAATTCATGCGTAGAAGCCATTTCACCTGGATTCGCTATCGGACCACCTGCCTGCGCCTTAAGATCCGCAGCGCGACCATCCCAGAATTGCGCCAGGTTCATACTGGCATTTAACACGGTCGGCGAGTTAATTGGCCCCTGCTGCCATGCATGACCAATTGAAGTTGGGATATTATCAGTCCCACCCATGCTTAAATTATGGCACGAATTACAAGATATAAAGCCTGATTTAGATAAGCGCGGATCAAAAAATAACATTTTACCCAGCTCGACCAGATCCGGGTTATCTGGTTTGACAGCTTTAATTGGCTGTATAGGCTCATTGGCTGATGCTGAAACATTGATCGAAGTGACAATAGCGCCAATCGATAACAACGACACAACCAGTCTACGTATCATCATAGGTAATTTCCCTTAAAAATACGGCTGTAATGGCGCAGCCGGTTACGCCTGACAAACATCCTTCAAACGAGGATTTTACAAGAATCTAAAATTGCAAATAAAGTTATCTTATCTGCAAGTTATATAAAAAAATATTGCAACCTTCTGGCTTAATAGCTGGAAGATAAATTGATTAACGTTTTAACTAACAGCTAACTTCCCTGCTACTATAATAAACCGATATTACATTAAACCAACAAAAACAGTTCTAACCTGCCGAGTTATTTATTCCTTCTGGCTTACGTTTCAGCAATCTTCTTTGCCACCAAATCATCAGGCGTCGCATGGCCATGGACATTACTACCGGGCATATTAAGTAATCTTGATAATTCTGTGAGCGCCTGTTGATAAACCTTACGTTTGAATTCAACAACTGATTCCAGCTCTACCCAATATTGATTCCAGCGCCACGCATCAAATTCAGGACTTGCGCTGGTACGCAAAGAAACATCACTATCCCGCCCAACTAAACGCAGCAGATACCAAATCTGCTTTTGTCCTTTGTAATTTCCCCGCCATTCACGTCTAATCCAACGATCCGGCACTTCATAACGCAACCAGTCCTTTGTCCGCCCAACAATCTCAACATGGCTTGAGAGAAGCCCAGTCTCCTCGGTTAATTCACGGTACATTGCCTGCTTAGGACTCTCTCCCGTCTTAATACCACCTTGAGGAAATTGCCAGGCATTTTGTTTTATACGTTTTCCCCAAAAAACCTCGTTTTTGGAATTAAGCAGGATTATACCGACATTGGGACGATATCCATTACGGTCTATCATGTGGTTATCCGTTTGATCCATTAAATGGCCTAGATTTTTTCATATTTTGCTTCAGATTGAAAGTGATCAACAAATAAAATCCCTACTTACACCACCGATTATATTTACTTTCTTTTTAAGTAATAATTCTTAACCAGCCACTCGCAGACTAAACCACACTTGGTTCAGTCTTTCAAGGTAAAATTGCCGCCTACTTAATATCATCACATTGGAATCTAGTTATGCGCGTTTCGGAATTTTTCATTTCCACACTTAAAGAAGCTCCCACTGAAGCAGAATTGATCAGCCACAAACTCATGTTGCGCGCAGGACTCATTAAACGTCTTGGCAGTGGACTATATACCTGGATGCCATTGGGCTTGAAAGTATTACGTAAAATAGAAAATACAGTTCGCGAAGAAATGGATAGAAGTGGGGCAGTTGAACTTTTAATGCCAGCAATACAACCTGCCGAACTATGGCAGGAAACAGAAAGATGGGATGTTTTTGGGCCACAAATGCTAAAAATAAAAGATCGCCATGATCATGATTTTTGCTTTGGCCCAACGCATGAAGAAGTTATTACTGACATCGCACGCAGAGAGATCAATAGCTATCGTCAGCTACCTGTCAATTTTTACCAAATTCAAACTAAATTTCGTGATGAAATCCGTCCCCGTTTTGGTGTTATGCGGGCACGCGAATTTATCATGAAGGATGCTTATTCATTTCATGCCAATTTTTCCAGCTTGCAACAAACCTACCAAAAAATGCACCAAACCTACCAGCGAATCTTTACCCGCCTTGGACTGAATTTTCGTACTGTAACGGCAGACACCGGCGCAATGGGCGGCAGTAATTCGCACGAGTTCCACGTTTTAGCAGACTCAGGTGAGGATGCAATTGCATTTTGCCCTAATTCTGATTATGCCGCTAATATCGAACTAGCCGAAGCTTTGCCGCCTCAGAAATCGCACGAAACGCCTTACGACATCATGAAAAAAATTGCGACACCGAATAAAAAAACTTGCTTAGAAGTTGCTAATTTCCTAAACCATCCATTACAAGATACCGTTAAAACAATAGCAGTGACAGCAGATGAAACATTCTTTCTTTTATTATTACGAGGCGATCATCAATTAAATGCATTGAAAGTTAAAAAGATACCTTTTTTAGCCAATTTTGAATTGGCAAGTGAAGAGGAAATCATTAGACATACAGGCGCTCTGCCAGGCTATATTGGACCGCTAGGCCTGGAATCACAAGTAATTGCTGACCGCGCTGTCATCGAAATGAAAAATTTTACATGTGGCGCTAATGAAGAAGGTTTTCATTTCACCGGCGTGAATTTCAACCGGGACATTAAACTGCCGGATCATATTTGCGATATCCGCAATGTAGTTCCAGGCGATCCTTCACCCGATGGCAAAGGCAAACTGGAAATCTGCAGAGGTATCGAAGTAGGACATATTTTTCAATTACGCACAAAATATTCTGAAACCATGAAAACATGCTACCTGGATGATGCCGGCCAAACACAAGCAACAGAAATGGGCTGTTACGGTATAGGGGTGTCACGAATTGTAGCGGCGGCCATTGAACAAAGCCATGACGCAAAAGGCATTGTTTTTCCAATGGCTATTGCACCTTTTCAACTTGTTATCGTCCCAATTGGCATGAAGAAAAGTACGCTGGTAAAAACAGAAACGGACAGATTATATAGCGAACTGACAGCTGCCAAAATTGAAGTTTTGCTTGATGACCGTGACGAACGACCCGGTGTAATGTTTGCCGATATGGAATTAATTGGTATTCCGCATCGCATTGTTGTTAGTGAACGTGGTTTGAAAAATACAACGATTGAATACCAAGGCCGGCAAGACGAGCAATCACAAGCCATTCCTTTACATGAAATTATATCTTTTGTAACTTCGAAGCTATGCGTCACTTAATTGCCATCACCTTACTACTTACCTGCTACACTAACGCACAGGCCGACAATCAACACTACGTACTCCTTACTGCCAGCACAACGACAGTCACCCCATACTTAATCAGCGACCAAGCAATTTCTCATCGAAGGCTCTTGTCTACAACGAACGGGGAAGTATGGCTGTCAGCCATGAGCGACCGCTTAAAAAAAGTCATGCCAAATCAGAAAGAACGTGACGATTTTCTCAGCACCGTTCACTATGAGGCAACCCGCGCAGGACTTGATCCGCAGCTAGTTTTAAGCATTATTCAAGTGGAAAGCGGATTTAAAAAATACGCTATCTCACACGCCGGTGCACGTGGCTATATGCAAATCATGCCATTTTGGGTCGAAACAATTGGCAATGATGATCACAATCTTTTTCATCTGCGCGTCAATTTACGTTATGGCTGCATGATTCTGCGGCACTATCTAGATATAGAAAATGGAAATTATTTCCGTGCCTTAGGCCGTTACAATGGTAGCCTCGGCCAGGCCAAATACCCACAACTGGTACTCAATGCATGGCGCAATAAATGGGGGTATCCCTCATGACAAAATCTAGCCACTTAGACCAGACCGTCTTTATCTTATGGGTGAACATCCTTTGATTTAGATTGCATAAACTCCTCGATCTCCGCCCGAGTAATTAAGCCCAGCTTTCGCGCTGCAGGATTGCCAGCAGGATCATATAGATAGGTGCTAGGTAATAACGAAATATCGTCAATTTGAGCCGCAATACGCCGATCACCGATGACCGTAGGATAGGATATTGACATAGATTCGACAAATTCCAGCACCAAGCTGGGGTCTGCTTCATCTATTGCAACACCAATAACCATAAGATCCTCGCGGCTTTCGTAAAGGGAAATCAAATCAGGAATTTCCTTCAAACACGGTGGACACCATGTTGCCCAGAAATTAACCAACACCCACTTCCCCTTGTAATCTGCAAGGTCATGGTTTTTTCCAGTGACATCTTTGAATTGAAATCCATGCGCTTGAATACTTAATGACAACAGCATCACTAAGCATAAACAAGAAATAAAATTGTGCTCTTTCATTTTTAACAATTAGTTAGAATCCCCTCTGTGGCCACCTAACACCTAAACTTGCGGATGCGCTTTCTCGAGCTTGCTATGCAGCTTGTTCAGCGCACTAAGATAAGCTTTCGCGGAAGCCACGACAATATCGGTATCTGCACCTTGACCATTAACAATACGCCCGGCTTTTTGCAAACGCACGGTCACTTCACCCTGAGAATCAGTCCCGGTGGTAATATTGTTCACCGAAAACAATTGCAACTCTGTCCCACTAGTCAGGATTTTTTCAATGGCACGAAATGTCGCATCGACTGGACCGCTTCCTTCAGATTCCGCACGCAATTCTTTACCCTCTTCGGCAATGACGATATGCGCATAAGGTGTTTCTCCGGTTTCACAATGAACAATTAACGACACCAAGCGATACCGTTCCTGCGGCACCAGCACTTCGTCCGAAATAAGTGCATGCAGATCTTCATCAAAAATTTCGTGCTTCTTATCGGCCAATTCCTTGAAACGCAAGAATGTATGGTTAAGCATTTCTTCCGATTCCAGTTGAATACCAAGCGCCATTAAACGACTACGAAAAGCATTGCGGCCAGAATGTTTTCCCAACAACAATTTGTTTGCACCCCAACCAACATCTTCCGCACGCATAATTTCATAGGTTTCACGATGTTTAAGCACACCATCCTGATGAATGCCGGATTCATGCGCAAAGGCATTTGCACCAACAATCGCTTTATTTGGCTGCACCGGGAAACCGGTGATACTTGAAACCAACTTACTAGCCGGAACGATATGCTTGGTATCTATTCGCGTCTCACAAGAAAAAAAATCCTGACGGGTACGAACTGCCATCACGACCTCTTCAAGCGCTGCATTCCCGGCGCGCTCGCCCAGACCATTAACCGTACATTCAACCTGTCTTGCGCCATTAGCCACCGCAGACAGGGAATTGGCCACCGCCAATCCTAAATCATTATGACAATGAACCGAAAAAATCACTTTATCGGAATTTGGTATCCGTTCACGCAATGTACGGATCAAACTGCCGAATTGCGCCGGCATGGTATAACCCACAGTATCCGGGATATTGAGCGTCTTTGCGCCAGCATCTATAACAGCCTCTAAGATACGGCAAAGAAAGTCAATTTCAGAGCGACCCGCGTCTTCAGGAGAGAATTCCACGTTGTCGGTATATTGGCGAGCCCACTTAATTGCCTTGACAGCCTGGTCCACCACCTGGTCAGGCGACATGCGCAATTTCTTTTTCATATGCACCGGCGAGGTGGCAATAAAGGTGTGTATGCGTGCAGCCTCCGCCCCCTGTAACGCTTCACCTGCACGCCTAATATCTACCTCAATTGCACGCGCCAAACCACACACCATACTATCTTGAATGGTATCGGCGACCGCTTTTACCGCATCAAAATCTCCATTGGAGGCAGCCGGAAAACCCGCTTCGATCACATCAACACCCATACGCTCCAGTTGCCGCGCGATGCGCACTTTTTCTTCCTTGGTCATGGATGCACCAGGACTCTGCTCACCATCACGCAGCGTGGTATCAAAAATAATTAAATGATCTTGCATTACGCTCTCCGCTTAAAGGAATACGACTTGATTGTTACAAAACCCAAGTTTTGGATTTTGTTTGGTAAAGAAGGAATAGGGAATTGAGAATATCTAGCGCACGCTGCGCAGCAGATATCCCCGTGTGGATAACGGGGTGTATATGACCAGGGTCGTACTACCAACTTTATTCATAAGACTAAATATAAATGGTTTTTTTCGCTTATGCAATAGAAAACATTAAGGATTCGGTATGCCACTATTCTTTCTACGCTTAACAAAACGCCAAAATTTAATGAAATAACCAGATAAGGCATAAAGCATAAACAGACAAAACAATACAAGCGGCGGATGACTTGGAATCAGAACAAAAAAGAACAGGCCCAGTAACAAAATTACAAAAAATGGAACCCTTCTTCGCAGATTGATCTCTTTACCACTGTAGTAAGGTAAGTTACTTACCATGGTAAGACCTGCAAATAAAGTAACGATCAAAACCAGCCATTTAATATCGGTTCCATTAATCTGAAAATCCAACATTACCCAAACAAGCCCTGCAATCAAAGCCGCAGCAGCCGGACTAGGCAATCCTTGAAAAAAACGCTTATCAGTCACCGCTACATTCGTATTAAAACGCGCCAGTCGTAGCGCAGCACATGCACAATAAATAAATGCTGCAATCCATCCCCACTTGTTCAAATCTTGCAAAGCCCACACATAGACAATTAAAGCGGGCGCCACACCAAAAGAAACCATGTCCGACATGCTATCGTATTCCGCGCCAAATTCACTCTGGGTGTGCGTAAGCCGCGCAACACGACCATCCAACCCATCAAGCACCAGCGCAACAAAAATCGCAATCGCTGAGTGTTCAAAATTACCATTCATCGCTTGAACAATCGCATAGAACCCTGCAAATAACGCAGCCGTCGTAAACAAATTGGGCAACAAATAAATACCACGTCGACGTAAACGAGACTTCAACACGGAACGTGCAGGATGCGGATCAGACATTATGAGGGTGAATAATCAATGTGCGCAAAAAGAAAGCGATAAATTTTCTTAATTACTCACGCAATTCGGCCAGGATAGTCGATGTCGCATAAACTTTGTCACCAATATTGACATTGATTTTGGCATTGGTTGGCAGATAAACATCGACCCGTGAGCCAAAGCGGATAAACCCAAACCGCTGGCCTCGTGCCAGATGATCACCTGGCTTGGCGCTACAAAGAATTCGCTTTGCAATCAGCCCCGCAATCTGCACACAAGTGACATCGGCGCCATTATCGGTTTTTATCCACAAAGCATTACGCTCATTCTCAAGTGAGGCTTTAGGCAGATCAGCATTAATAAATTTGCCAGAAAAATACCATTTATCGCGAACTTCACCGTCGACTGGGCTACGATTTGAATGAACATTGAATACATTCATAAATACGCTCACCTTGATGGCGTCCCGTTTTAGATAGGGATCCAGCAGCTTCTCTACCGCAACAATTCTACCATCTGCGGGTGCCAATATTGCATTGTTCACAGAAGGAATATCACGTGGCGGATCACGAAAAAACTGTAATACAAAAACTGCAATGATCCAAAATGGAATTGCCCATAACCAACTAACAAAAATATTAACCAGTAACGCCACCATAATCGCGCCAACGATAAATGGCCAACCTTCACGGGCAATAATTGGATGAGGATATTGAGACATAAATAATTACTATAGGATGTAAAAAATTATTAAACTTAAATGAATATGAGCGGGTTGCAGTAAGTTGTTAAAAAATTTTAGCTGACCAGTACTAAAAAAAAGATTCTCCAAAGCTTTGAACGGTAATCATCATTTTTGCTTTGATTAATTCTTGCCCTGATCGACCAGTTGATTTTTCTTTATCCAGGGCATCATATCGCGTAATTTAGCACCAACCACTTCGATCTGATGCTCAGAAGCAAGACGACGACTAGATTTGAGCATAGCTGCGCCTGCACGATTCTCCAATATAAATTCACGTGCATATTCACCTGTCTGGATTTCGCGTAAAATTTTACGCATTTCATTACGCGTCGCTTCAGTAACAATACGCGGACCTCGGGAAATATCACCATACTCTGCATTGTTTGAGATGGAATAACGCATATTTGCAATTCCACCTTCGTAAATCAAATCTACAATTAACTTTACTTCGTGCAAACACTCAAAATAAGCCATTTCCGGCGCATACCCAGCTTCTACCAGAGTTTCAAACCCGGCCTGGATCAATGCAGTCAGACCGCCACATAACACCACCTGCTCGCCAAATAAGTCTGTTTCCGTTTCTTCACGAAAACTGGTCTCAATCACTCCACCACGTGTACCGCCATTCGCAGCAGCATAAGACAACGCCAAATCACGCGCCTTACCAGACTTATCTTGATGTACCGCGATAAGTGAGGGAACACCTCCACCCTGCAGATAAGTAGAACGCACCAAATGGCCCGGCCCTTTGGGTGCAATCATGATGACATCAAGGTCTTGGCGTGGCGCTATTTGTCCATAGTGAATATTAAAACCATGGGCAAATGCAACGGTCGCATTCTTCTCAAGATTCGGCTCTATCTCTGTTTCGTAAACAGATGCCATCTGTTCATCTGGCAGCAACAGCATCACAACATCCGCACCATTAATCGACTGTGCAATTTCTTTAACAGTTAAACCAGCTTTCTTTGCTTTATCCCAAGACGAGCCATTCTTGCGTAAACCAACGGTAACCTTGACACCCGATTCACTTAAATTATTAGCATGCGCATGCCCTTGTGAACCGTAACCCACGATGGTTACTTTCTTTTGCTTAATGAGAGATAAATCTGCATCTTTATCGTAAAAAACTTTCATTATTTTCCTTTCTATACTATTTTGTAATGTAAATTTATCTGAACGTTTAAAAAATATTTAAGTCATTGTTTATAAGATACGATAACCTTCAAATTACACCTTTAAGATCCGATCCCCACGACCTATGCCAGAAGCGCCAGTACGCACCGTTTCCAGAATTGCGCTACGCTCTATGGCATCAATAAATGCATCAAGCTTAGAACTGGTGCCCGTTAACTCGATGGTATAGGATTTGCTGGTAACATCGATGATACTGCCGCGAAAAATATCGGCCAATCGTTTTATTTCTTCCCGATCCGCACCAGTCGCACGCACTTTAACCAGCATTAGCTCGCGTTCAATATGATCACCGTCATTCAGATCCACTACTTTTACTACTTCAATCAGCTTATTTAGCTGCTTGGTAATTTGTTCTATCACATCGTCGGAACCTACGGTCACCAATGTCATCCGTGATAGCGTCGCGTCCTCAGTCGGCGCTACCGTGAGTGATTCGATGTTATAAGCGCGCGCTGAAAACAAGCCCGCTACACGGGATAAGGCACCCGCTTCATTTTCCATCAACAGAGATATAATATGTCGCATTTTTGTTATACCATTCTTACACCAGAATCATTTCTGAAAGACCCTTGCCACCTGGCACCATCGGGAATACGTTTTCAGTCTGATCTGTAATAAAATCCATAAATACCAGCCGGTCTTTAAGTTTGAATGCCTCTTTTAAAGCATCTTCAATATCCCCTGGCTTCTCAATTTGCATCCCAACATGGCCATAACTTTCAGCAAGTTTAGTAAAATCCGGTAATGCATCCATATAAGATTCAGCATAACGATTACCATGGAAGAATTCCTGCCATTGTCTCACCATGCCCATATAACGATTATTGAGATTAATAATTTTCAAAGGCAGTTTGTATTGCTTGCAAGTAGATAATTCCTGGATACACATCTGAATACTCGCCTCACCAGTGATACAAGCTACCTTGGCTTTAGGATTGGCAATTTGAACACCCATTGCAGCGGGCAAGCCAAACCCCATCGTGCCTAAACCACCAGAATTTATCCAACGACGCGGTTTATCGAATTTATAAAACTGCGCTGCCCACATCTGGTGCTGTCCAACATCCGATGTAACAAAAGCATTGCCTTTAGTTACGTTATAGAGTTGCTCAACAACCATTTGCGGCTTAATGATGGCACTATCACGGTCATACTTTAGGCAATCCCGTTCACGCCATAACGCTATCTGTTCCCACCATTCTTTTAATGTCTCATGGCTGAACTTTTCTTTATCAGCTTTAAGCACATCAATCAGTTCCTTTAGAACATCAGGAACACTGCCTACAATTGGCACATCAACCTTGACACGCTTTGAAATTGATGAAGGATCAATATCAATATGAATTATTTTACGATTCTCGTTGGAGAAATGTTTAGGATTGCCAATGACACGATCATCAAAACGCGCACCCACAGCGACCAATACATCACAATATTGCATCGCCATATTGGCCTCATAGGTGCCATGCATACCCAACATACCAACAAACTGTTTGTCAGTTGCAGGGTAACCACCCAGCCCCATCAACGTGTTGGTGCAGGGAAAATTCAACATCTGAACCAATTCCGTTAACTGTGAAGACGCATCACTCAGAATGATACCGCCACCAGCATAGACGACGGGCCGCTTTGCTTTGGATATCAGCTGCGCTGCTTTCTTGATCTGTCTGGAATGGCCTTTGACGACAGGATTGTAAGAGCGCATATGAATACTATCAGGATAGACAAATCTGGCTGTCTGCTGGGTTACATCCTTGGGAATATCCACCAGCACCGGTCCAGGTCGCCCAGTCGATGCAATGTAGAATGCCTTCTTGATCGTTTCCGCCAGTTCAGTAATATCTTTTACCAGAAAATTATGTTTAACACAGGGACGTGTAATTCCAACCGTATCGACTTCCTGGAATGCATCCAGGCCGATTGCAGCTCTCGGTACTTGTCCACTGATCACAACCAATGGAATTGAGTCCAGATAAGCCGTTGCAATACCGGTAACAGCATTCGTTACGCCAGGGCCTGATGTTACCAAGGCAACGCCGACCTTGTTACTGGACCGCGCATAACCATCCGCTGCGTGAACTGCAGCCTGCTCATGCCGCACCAGAATATGCCTGACTTTATCCTGTTTAAATAGTTCGTCGTAAAGAAACAGTACCGCACCACCGGGATAACCGAAAATACAGTCTATCCCCTCTTCCTGTAGGCAACGCACCGTAATTTCAGCGCCGTTTAACTCCACACTCATGCTTTATGCATCCCAATATCAATTATCAAAAAAAAAACCTTCTTCTCTCTTTACCTAACACAATTAAGTATAACGTCACGATCAACATCAAACATGGTTCTTAATTTGCAAGTGAATTTTTTGCACTTAAGTCGAACGACGAGAAACTAGAATATGACAAGATAAAATTAAATCATTACACATCAGTGTTATCTACCCGTTGCTTTATGTCAACCACCGGTTCCACCAACTGTTAATCCATCAATCCGTAACGTAGGCTGACCTACGCCTACCGGCACGCTTTGACCTTCCTTGCCACAGGTCCCAACACCCGGATCAAGCGCCATATCGTTACCAATCATAGAAACGCGCGTTAATACATCAGGACCATTGCCAATCAAAGTAGCGCCTTTAACTGGATAAGAAATTTTCCCATTTTCAATCATGTAGGCCTCTGCAGCGGAAAACACAAACTTTCCACTGGTAATATCTACCTGACCACCACCAAAATTTACCGCGTATAAACCATGTTTAACCGAAGCAATAATTTCTTCCGGATTTTTGTCACCATTGAGCATATAAGTATTGGTCATGCGCGGCATGGGAATATGCGCAAATGACTCACGTCTTCCATTACCCGTAACGGGTTGATTCATCAATCTAGCATTTAGGCTGTCTTGCAAATAACCTTTAAGTATGCCATTTTCTATTAACACCGTACATTGCGTTGGATTACCTTCATCATCGATATTCAATGACCCACGCCGTTGCGCAATCGTTCCATCATCCACCACGGTAACACCAGGTGCGGCGACACGCTCGCCAACGCG
>JAJFJI010000234.1 GCA_021774205.1 Nitrosomonas sp. | reverse complement strand
TTATCTGTCCTTTGTTTACTTGATGAGCCGCGCCTATCTAGTCCTGACGGATTCCGGTGGCATTCAGGAAGAAGCGCCTAGCCTTGGCAAACCGGTTTTGGTGATGCGCGACACAACAGAACGCCCAGAGGGGGTTGATGCGGGAACGACCAAGCTGGTCGGAACCGATGAGTGGTTGATTGTATCTGAAGTAAACGCACTACTCGACGACCCGAAAAAATACCAACGCATGGCAACCGCAACCAACCCCTATGGGGATGGCCAGGCTGCAAAGCGCATCGCTGCAATTACCGTAAGTTAACCATGATTAATGCGCTCATCAATGTGCGCGCCAAGCTTATGCGCTCGCAATTAGCAAGACGATTCTTAGGTGGTGCTGCCTGGAGCGTCATTGGTTCCATTGTATCAAGCGGCATCACACTGATCATGTTGATTCTCGTAGCCCGACTGCTAAGCAAGGAAACTTATGGCCAGTTCATCGTCATTCAAACCACATTAAGCATGGTAGGGGTATTTGCAGGCTTTGGCATCGGCTTAGCATCAATTCGTTATACGGCAGCATTAAGGGTGCGCGACACCGCTAGGCTTGGCCACATTCTTATCTTGGCGGAACGAGCCATACTTGGATTTGGGTTGCTTGCATCGATTGGTTTGGTGTTGGTCTCAAGTTGGATGGCAACGTACATGCTGAATGCGCCGGGTTTAAACGTGCCATTAGCCATCTCAGCTGGTGCGGTATTGTTTACGGCTTTAGACAGTTACCAAAAAAGTGTGCTTATTGGGTTTGAATCGATGCGTGCTCTTGCCATTGGCACAGTCATTGGCGTCATTGCGGGTTTCCCGGTCATGTTGCTGGCAGCAAAATACTTCGGATTACAAGGTACTGCAGTGGCACTGGTAATCAACTCATTTCTACAAGCAAGCATTAGCCGTTATCAAATGGTGCGGGAGTTAAAAAAGCACATGATTCATCGTCGTGCAAAAGGTTGTTTGAGAGAATGGCACGTTCTTTGGAACTTTGCATTCCCTGCACTACTTTCGGGCGCGCTGGTTGCCCCGGCCCACTGGTCTGTACAGGCACTCCTAGCGAACACGCCGAATGGTTACGCCGAGTTAGCCGTACTGGGTATAGCCATGCAATGGCTCAATGTTATTATGTTTGTGCCAGTCACAGCAGCGCGGGTTGTGCTGCCTATCCTGACTGACCATATCACGAAAAGTGACTATGGAAGCTCACGAGGAATCTTGTTATACGCAATGGGTGCAAATGCTATCCTCGCAGTACCGATGGCAATAATTATCGGTATTCTCAGTCCTCATATTATGAGTCTGTATGGTATTAGTTTTATGCATGATTATATCCCGCTAGTTCTAGCGGCTATAACAGCAGCTTTACTTGCAGTACAATCTCCTGTTGGACACCTTTTAGCTGCTTCCTCCCGTATGTGGCTTGCTGCGTTAATGAATGCGGGATGGGCTGTTGTATATGTTGGATTGGCCTATTTTCTGATCAATGAAGGTGCTACAGGTATCATGCTTGCATTGTGCGTAAGCTATATATTTCACGCTATCTGGACATTCTGGTATGCAAATCGTTACATTAACTTTACAATTTCGAGCTAATACATGAGTAGTTTTAATTTATCATTATTCGATTTTTCGGGTTTTGCTGCGAGAACAGATGTTGAAAAAGAAGGTTGGAGCGTTCTATTTGACCGTCTGAAAAAAAAACAAACAGACTTTTTGAAGTATGAAGGCGAATTTAGAAGTAATAATTATCAGTGGCCAAGAGATCCATTGCATACGTGGAGCCGTCTTTGGGAATACCCGTATGTATATCATCACATCAAAAAAATTAGAGATCAGAAAATTGGCGAAAAATTACAGATAACTGATTTTGGAAGCGGGGTAACTTTTTTCCCTTTTGCTGTGGCGCAACTTGGTTGCGACGTTATTTGTGCGGATATTGATCCTGTTGTTGCAGTGGATGTTCCAGTAGCGGCAAAGTCCGTGCAGTTTGCACCGGGAACTATTGATGGAAAGCTTATTGAGAATGGACGAATCCCCGTAGAACCAGAAAGTCAAGATATTGTTTATTGCGTTAGTGTCATTGAGCATATACCAAACTTCGCGTCTGTTATCGACGAAATGGTGCGGGTACTAAAGCCTGATGGGCAGCTCATTCTCACCGTGGATATTGATCTTCAAGGTAATTATGAATTAGGTATTGACGAGTTTGAACATCTTCAAAGTATTTTAGATGTTCATTTTACAAAAAAATTGACTGAACGTGCAGTACATCCATCGAATATGCTAACCACTATGAATAGCCCTTACTGCATGAGAAAGTGGTCGCCTTATTACGTTCTAGAGAGGTTCTTGAAGGGCTGTCTACGTGGAAAACTAGTTTTGGTTGGTCCCACTGACTTACTGATTCTAACCGTATACGCAGGAATTTTTGTCAAAAGGTAGAAATTGATTAATTCTGCCAAAAAATCTTGTGCGAAAGAGGTTCGTATATTGATCGTTGCCGGATGCAAAATAGCATTTACCCCAGTCGTCAAGGCCTACATATCTTATGCCCAACAGAATAACTGTAAGATTGATATTATTGAATACAAGAATTTCAAAAGGTTAAATTTTATTGCCTCTGCTTTCTCTAAAGCATTTAGGAAACAATACACAAAAATTGTCTGTATTTATAATCAATCTTTGCCCGTACTCGTGATTCTTTCATGGATATCGTCAAAGAACCTTGTCTATTGGAAATTAGAGTCCAATAAATTATTTGATGACTGGAGTATTGCAATTAATCTTCAGTTATTAGAATACTTGGTAAAACGCAGCTCTGTCGAACTCATAGTGCCAACACACCATAGAGCAAAAATCCAATTTCCTAGATTTAACTCCACCAGTATATTACCTAATGCACCGATCAAACCATACATATGCGATAACAGATATCCCCGCTTATTTAACCGTGCGAAGATTAATCTTATTTTTTACGGCACTATTAATAACAAGGAGGAAGTGTTTTTAAATGAATGGATTAGCTTTTGCGAGCGATCACCTGACTACTACCTCACCGTTATCGGTGAAAATGGATCAGACACTGATAAGATAACTTGGCTCGGTAGACTTAATCATGATTGTTTGATAGAAAAATTGTGTAATTATAAAAAATTTACCTTTAGTCTTGTGGGTTATCGAGCAACCAATCAGAATAATAAATTTGCAGCACCCAATAAGCTAATAGAGAGCCTTGCTTGTGGACTTCCTGTTATTGGGCATGTTGATAATCTATATGTGGCCGAGTTAATCAAACAATATCAGTGTGGATTATTGATAGATTTCACTGAGATTGATCCTTTTATACTTGATGTAACGCCAGAAAGATATGATGAACTCGTGCTGGGCGCCAGCCATGCCGCAAATAGTTTATGCTTGTCAAATACTGTTAGCAATACAGCCATAAGGTGCACTTAATTGTTAGAATTTTTGCCTATGACTTTCCTCGTAATCGTCGCTAGTCAAGATACACCAGGTGATCGTCTACGCAAACGACACCAACGCGCAAGGTGCCGACACAACCTCCCCTGAGAACACCGCGATCGCATTTCCGCGCCTGGTTGGTAGCGACTATCAAACATCGATCGTCCTGACCCAGCAGTTTGGCAACGGCTTCACGCTGAGCGCCGGCAAGTTCAACATGATAGAAACCGCATCGCAGACGCCACTTATCAACGGTGGAGGCGTCAATACATTCATGAACACGGCACTGGCCGCACCGTTCAGTGGCGTCACTCCGCCCTACTTGCTTGGCGGCTTGCTCACCATGAAGATGGAGCCAGCGACCGTGAGCCTCTTTATCTACGATCCTCGGAGCGCCCATGATTCGGATGTCATCGAAGATCCTTCCGATGAGGGCGTGACATTTAGTTTGTCGACGACGATACCCCTTACTATTAAGGGCTTACAGGGGTTTCAGAATCTGCGCGGCGGTCTCCACGCAAGACGGGATCGATCTGCGTGATGTGCCGCAGTTGCTGCTACCGGCCGGAGCTTCGCGACAATCCCCGGAGCAAGGATAAATACTGAAACGCTTCGTGCTCGTTCCAGCAATTTCTACACCATGACGAGAAGGACCCGAGCCGAGGATGGGGTGTCTTCGGCGAGTTCGGGCTCTCCGATGGGAATCCCAATCCGCTCGGCGGGCATTTTTTCGTTGGTTTGGGCGGAAACAGTTTCATCCCCAACCGCGTGCAGGATCGCTGAGAAATTGCCTATATCAGCGGCGACTTCAACCGATCCGCACAGCGAGACCTTGGAACCGGCTTCGAAAGAGAATCGGGTTTGCAAATATTCTACAACTTCACGGTAACGCCGTGGTTTCGCGTCAGCGCTGATCTGCAGCACATCGACCCCTTTCCTAAGGACAAGGAGGATGCCGAGCTTCTCCGTCCTCGTTCACCCCGGTGGATACAGTGTTCGGGAACCGCAGCAAAGTCGAAGCTATCCAGACATTTGTTCCCCGGGAATCTTGCTAAAACAGGCAGCCGCTTGATTCTCTATACCCCAGATTTGACGATACCTCACCCGGTGGTTGACCTATCTTATCTTAGTGGGATTCATCCGTCTGAATTATCGACTTTGATCTACCATGCACCCTATTTTTCGCCAATGTCTCTGCAAGGAGACATTTATCGCACCAAATAATCAATGGGTTATAAAATAGTTTCTGCCAATTGACAGAAATAAGCGACAAAAATACCCTATTTATGAAAATACCGTGATATGATATTAAAGTCGTCAAATAGAGACATTTTATTTTTATATAAAACAATATATTGGCAAAACACTAATAATACTTAATAGAAAAAAGCGACAAAATTGTCCAATCATCTTCCAGAGATGACAAAACAAAGCCCATTTAGGATAAATGTCCTATTTCATAACCATAAAATTAGGTTAAATGCCTCACAAAAAAGAGGCGTGATCTCCCTTATTTTTGAGTTGCTTTGATTTTAGAATATTGGGGAATC
>JAJFJI010000233.1 GCA_021774205.1 Nitrosomonas sp. | reverse complement strand
CGGGTTAATCCGCTGAGCGTATTCAATAGCAAGGTCCGCGTCAAAGGTCAGATGCGGTAGCAGGTCGCATTTGTTGAGTAACATCAGGTCCGCCGCGCGGAACATGTCAGGATATTTCAGTGGTTTGTCCTCACCTTCCGTTACCGAGAAAATCACCACCTTATGCGCTTCTCCTAGATCAAAGCTAGCTGGACAAACCAGATTACCAACATTTTCAATTAACAACAGGCTGTCATCCTGCAAGTTAAGCCGCTGCATTGCATGGCCAACCATATGTGCATCCAAATGACAGCCTTTACCGGTATTGATTTGTATAGCTGGCGCGCCAGTTGCGCGAATACGGGCAGCATCCTGATCGGTCTGCTGGTCTCCCTCGATTACGGCGAGTGGTTGTTTTTCTTGCAATGCTTGGATCGTTTTTACCAGCAGGGTTGTTTTTCCCGAACCGGGGCTGGAAACCAGATTGAGTGCAAAGATTCCATGCTCGAATAAGTAGTGGCGATTATTAATGGCATATTGATTGTTCTTGGCAAGAATATCGCGTTCAATTTGTACCATGCGTTCTGGATGCATGCCTGGCGCATGGGTATGGTCATGCGTATGTGCATCAATTGTATTGCGATCATGCTGATGATTTTGGTTGTCAAAATTTTCATAGTGCTGCAGTGTCTTTCCGTCTAAACGCATTTGGTCTGTCCCACAACCACAAGTTGTACACATATTCGTTCCTCCTTTAACCTAAAGTCCTTAGTTGGGTGGTGTTTGGCGTGCGTTGTTGTTTCATTTTGGCAAGGCGCAATGAGGCGTAATAACTCGTTATTACAACGAATTGAAACGCAGTAAAAAAGAAGGAGCGGCGTGCTATAAGCATCATAGCGTTCCTCACCTTAAAGGTGCGTGCCATAGTGAAAAAAATGAGTCTTCTTTCCATGAAATTACTTATTACTGTCGCGGTCAACTGAGGATTTTAGGTTTAACCTTTTATGCCACCTCAAGTTCTTTCACCCGCATTTCTTCACCACGGATTACCAGCAACCCATATTGTCCACAGTGGGAGCAGGGATCATAGGGCGTAGTAAGCGGTACTTCGCAAGCGCATTGATTACACCAACCCTGTCCAGCCACTTCAATAATTTTCAGTTTCGCCTGATGCGCTACAGTGTTGCGCGTTACCACTTCAAAATAAAAGCGCAGTGATGCCTGTTGCACGCAGGCTAGCAGGCCGATTTCGAGCCATACTGTTTTGACCTGGGAAAATTCTTTATTCTGCGCCTCATCTTCGATAATTTGCAACACGCTCTCAGCCAATGACAGTTCATGCAAAGTTAGCCCGCCAGTAAAAAGCTACCGCCAATCCCAGCAACCACGATGCCAGTCAGACGCAGCCAATAGATATGTCCCAGCCTTTTAATGAATAATGCAATGCCAATACCGCACAGATGCAGCCAAACCGTGGCAAGTATATATCCGACCGAATAGGAGAAAGCTGAGATATTTTGCGGCATTTCACTGCCATGGGCATACCCGTGGCCTAATGCGAATAGGCCAACTAAGAAAGCACTTACAACAAGTGGCAACCGCAGCGCAGTGATAATTAAAACACCCAATATCAGTAGTGAGATAGCAATCCCATGCTCAGTGAAAGTAAGTGCAGGCGTCATCACCCCTAAGAAACCGCCGAGTACCATAATAGCTACGAAAGTCAGCGGTACAACCCATACGGCTCGCCCACCAGTTTGTGTTGCCCACAGGCCTACCGCAATCATTGCCAGCACATGGTCCAATCCTGCCAACGGGTGCATAAATCCATGCATCCATCCATTATGTGGGCCAATACCCGTATGCGCATAAGCATGTGGCACAAGTAACAGCATAATTAATCCCAGGATGATGGACTGTAATAGTATTAATTGCTTAAGTGAGTCTTTCATAGGCGTGACATTTATAACTATTAACTGTTTCGCTGTTTCTTCCAGATAGATTATGCCTGATTACTTAACGAGTTTTCCAATTCAAAATGATAACTACAAATTCGCGACAAGAAGGTTGTAGGCACGCTACTTCCAAGTCCCAGCTAATAAGCATACAGTAGCGCAGTGGGCATAAATGCATGGATGTAAAACTATGCTATCTTTTTTCGTAATAGTTTTGGAAAATATAAATGGCTTAGCGGGTCAAGCTTACGTCAGGGATTTTCATAGCCAAGTAGGCGTATGTTAGGCATGATTAAGAATATAGCCGTTTAAGTTTAGAAATCGTATGCAAAAGCTACTTATTTCATTGGGATTAATTTTTTTATTGCTTGGCGTAGCCTGGCCTTTGCTGTCCAAGCTGCCTTTTGGGCGCTTGCCAGGTGATATTTATATCGAGCGGGAAAATTTCAGTTTTTATTTTCCATTAATGACTGGTTTGCTGGTGTCAGTGGTGTTATCGTTAATATTATGGTGGTGGACACGCAAATGATGTTGGATGCTGGCCCTCAATTTATATCGCCGTTTTTGCCTTTGGTTAAGCGATTTTTCAGTTCGCCATCGGCGATGGCATTTTGCCCAATGCTTGTAAAAAAATAGAAAATTCATGTAATTTCACGAGCGATCCGCTTCACAAAGAATTTGTTTTTTCATGAAAATTTATGGAATTAGTATGGATTCGTTTAATCATGTTTGCTGAGAAAAAGCATGATCTTTCAATTCAAAATCTGGTATGCCAATAGTAACAATCCCAAGGTGACCTCTACCGTTAAATAATCACCATCACAAATGGCGTTGACTGCATTGGAAATTCCATTAACACATGGAATGCCAAGTTCTCGCGCAATGATTGCTCCGTGAATTAACATGCCCCCCGACGCTCAACAATTGCGGATGCGAGCGGAACAAGATGAATCATCGTCGGTTGGATTGACTCGCACACCAGAATCTCTCCTCGTTGAAACTTTAAAAAATCTTTGACCCCGTTGACGACACGCGCGGGTCCTTCTGCCAAACCAGGCTGCCCAATGAGCTGGCGAGGCTTTTCATGGGGGTTAGATTGGGCTTGGATTGGCTCAGGTTCATTCTCGTCTAGACTAACAGGATCAAGAGTGCTGTCTCGCAATGCTTGCGCTACAAGGGCCGCGGATTTTTCGACTGGCAGCTTTCCGGTCAACCGCCCAGTTGCACGTAAACGTTCAGCGCCAAGAACCAGCGCTCGAAGAAATTGACTTTCGATTCGTCCTAGAAGAATATTGTCATCGTCACGAAGGCGCCAGCTTAATCGGCCAATGGCAATGACTTCCTGAGCTTCTTGTTCCCGTGACTTTCCAACTGCTTTCATTAGACGCTGTTCAAGACCTTGAACTTTGGCTTTTTTGTCTAGCCCTATGGCAGTCGGTTCAGCATTTGACACAGTTGCAAGCTGACAGATTCATCGATACGGCTGTTAGGCCAAGTGGGAAGTTTGGTGAGTATATCGTTGAGCCATTTAGCGGGGTCGAGGCTGTTGAGTTGCGCAGTGCCAAACAAGGTTTGTATAGCGGCAGCACGTTTTCCGGCGCGTTCAGGTCCAGTGAAAAGCCAATTTTTCTTACCGACAGCTATAGGACGAATGGCGTTTTCTACTGGATTATTGTCCATTGGCAGATGGCCGGTGTGTGCGTACCGGATTAGACTCGGCCAGCTTTTCAGCGTGTAGTCCAGTGCTTTGGCGGATGCGCCGCCATTTGCGGTTTGCACGCGGGTTTGCATCAGCCAGTCGTACAACGCACTGAGTGCGGGCAGGCTTTTTCCGTCAAGTAATTTTTGACGATTTTCGATGGTCAGGTTTTTATCTTCCGCTTCTATTTCGTATAAGGTGCCGATACGCTGCAGCGCTTCAAATGCCATTGGGCTGTTATTCGCCTGATGCAGGTCGAAGAATTTACGCCGTGCATATGCCCAACACGCCATTTCAACTGTTCTACTAAAGGCTGCAAAGAAAAATCGGTGCGGTCCACCCATTCGGCCAGTGTGGAATGTGACAGTGTGACTTGTTCGCGTGCGGCCATCTGTTCCAGGCGGTAAAGCGGCAGATGATTCAAATACTGCGCAATGAATTAATAGACAATTTAATGCGTTTCAAAGCGGACAATTCTATTTGTTGCAAACAGTTACATCAGTTCAACAAGTCAGACTGTAGTGTCAATTAGCCGTGGCGCGACAATATGTCACATTGTATTTTGTTCTTTATCGCGGAAAATGTGCCCCGCGAGTGCGTTTTGAAACCGGGATTTTGAAACGAAATGACGCCGGAGAAATATTGATCCTGCATACCAGTGCCATCACGTATGCAGGACCATATTGACAGCATAACGGCGATCATTGTCACGAAATACGGATTTTGAGATGCGCTGACAGACTATTGAAAAGTGTGATTGAAACAATCGCAACAAGGCAGAGACGGATAAGAAAGCAGGTTTTATGTGATGTGTAATGAATAAGCGTTCTGAGCTTAATTGAAAACATTTCTAAAAGGAGAAACCAAACCATTCTCGCCGTAAGGTGAGTTCGAAAATCCTCGGATTCCCAGTCGCATGAAGTCTGTTTGGGATGGTATCGAAGACAACCTCGCTATCTTTCTTTTAGAAAATGACGGGGGAGTTTCTGCCAAATGCATGCGAGAAATACTACCTGCAAATCTCGTAGCGTTGACTATAAATAACAGGCCGTTTTTATAAAAAAAATTGAATTAAGGGGAGAAACATATGTACAACATCAGAATATTTGCCCTGCTCGTTGGCATGATGATACTGGCTGGTCAGGTAAGCGCCAAGGTTAACTGGATCG
>JAJFJI010000232.1 GCA_021774205.1 Nitrosomonas sp. | reverse complement strand
AATGCCAAAAAAACCGGTTAAGATCAGCCAGAAATTGCCTGTTTCAAACATCCGGTCAATTTTATAGGATTCAGTTTCAATGGCAGGCACACTGGGGCGGATTTGGAATAACTCTTCTGCAGCGTCCGGGGTAGCGGCTTTAGCATTGCCACTGATTGCGCCGGCGACCATATCGACTGCGACTTTCATGGCGGGCAGAATTAAATCAACGTCTTTGTTGATCGGCGCATAGCACACGCCGATGGGCTCATTGCAACCTTGGTAGGTCGCAGCAAGGCTCAACGGCTGTTCGGTTTCAGATATTTCACGTTTTAATGAAATGACCGCCTGAAAGGGTTTGTAATAAACCTCGGTTTCGCCAAATGTCTGATCGTCTTTCATCTTCCCTGGTGGTAGGGTAATTTTTTCGATGAAAATTTCGGAATCCTTTGGTTCAAATGCAATTTTGTCGCGATACAGATAATAGTCTTTCGCCGGCACAAAATTTGCGATTAACGTATTTGCGTCGCGCACCTCAATTGACATCTTAAATGCTTCATCTGGCGGCAATAGCGCTTGTTGGTCTTGCTGGCCAAGATTAATACCCATTTCCTGTAGTTTGGAAAATAGGCTAAAAGATTCGCCCTCCTGCGCAGATACATTGGTACTGGCCAGGAAAAATAGAAGTATCAAATATTGTATTAAACGCATAACTTGTTGAGTGTTATTTATTGTCATCAGAAGGTAATGTTGTATTTTTAATTCACTGTAAATAAGCGGGTAATCCGCCACTTAATGGGACAGTAATGACTTCGGGTAGTTCATAAGGGTGCATCGCCGTAATAGCTTGTTCAACTTTAGTATAGTGTTGCTTTTGCGTTTTGATTAAAACCGGTATTTCATCGGCAAATTCCGTTTTTCCCTGCCAGTTGTATACTGAAGTGCAGGACCCTAGAATATTGACGCAAGCCGCCAGACGGTCATCGACAATTTTTTTGGCAAAAGCAATGGCTTGCTCTTTCTCAGGGAAATTGGTGACGATCAGTATGGGTTCCATTATCTATAAACAATTCATTTTTTTAGTGCTAACACGTTTCTTCCCTCGTAATTTTAACTTAGTATCAGGGTTGAGTAGTGGAAATTAGAATTGTTTTTTGAAATTGAAACGGACAAACTTTTTAGTCTGCTCTATTTCCATCAATAGGATATTGATTGTTTCACTATTCAATATGACAAAAGTTTGGAGAATATATTCTGATCAATTTTATCTAGTTTAAGAGAGGAGTAATATATTAATGAAGAGATTATTCTGGTTGCTACAAATTCTTACCATCACATTTCCGGTTATCATTTTTATTGCCTATATAATTATGGACGAAGGTGATCAATTTACGTCTGAACATTATTTGGTAACCGGGTTGAGCGCAATTCCCTTTGTAATTGTCCAATTGCTTAAGTTTCTTATGTCAGGCGTGGATAAGGAATGAACAGAATTGTACTGTTTTGATTTTTGTGGTTTTTAAATAAAAGTGCGGTTTTTCGGCTATCGTAAATTAAATGTGGAGGCTGGATGGGTTGGATAACTGAATTTGCAGGCCACAAGCTGGTAAAACTTCTGACTGCACCGGTTCGTCAAAATATTCAGATCCCGCTAGCTTCCCAGGAGCAGCTTTCCGCAGTATTGCAGCCTGCTGATGTCCTCCTGGTCGAAGGTAACACGCGTCTGAGTGCGCCCATTAAGTATCTTACACAATCAACCTGGTCCCATGCAGCGTTGTACGTTGGAGATGCGCTTCCTTCTCGTGAATCATGGCAGCTTCCATTAATACTGGTCGAGGCCGATTTGCAAGAAGGTGTGCGGGCGGTGACGATCGCGCACTACGCGCAAATGAATACACGGATTTGTCGCGCTGTGGGTTTGAGCGATGATGATCGCAGGCGGGTAGTCGCGTATGTTGTTGCGCGCATTGGTCATCAGTATGACCTCAAGAATATTTTTGATCTTGCGCGTTATCTTCTTCCCGCGCCACCTGTTCCTATACGGTACCGACGACGCCTGTTGGCGCTCGGTAGCGGCGAACCAACACGCGCGATCTGTTCCACGCTGATTGCACAAGCTTTCCAGTCCGTACATTATCCGATACTGCCAGAGATTAGGCGTAAATGGTCTGACGATCCATTGTATGCTGACTGCTATGCGGAGATTTACCGGATACGCCATCACAGTTTATATACGCCGCGTGACTTCGATATTTCTCCTTTTTTTGATATCGTCAAGCCAACGATTAAAAATGGTTTCGATTACCGCTCCCTGAACTGGGACCATATTTCTTTGGATCAGAATTGGTCGTGTCGTATCTAGAGAAACATCTTCGACTAAAAAACGTTCACTGAGGCAGCTGCAATATATTAAATGGATTGCATTGCATTGAAAACTTTTATACGCAATGAAAATAAGTGGTTAGTATCCTTTTGTTGCAGAATTTAGGAAAAAAATTTGCTATTGATCAGGAATACCTTTTAGTCAAGCGTCCATTGTGCTTTCTCGCAAATCTGGCGCGTAATTATAAATGGCAGAAAGACAATTCAAACGCCACATCATTTTCAACAACTTTGACTTTTTGTTTTGGTTCAGAAGGAAAGAATCGGATGTTAATCGCAGACTTATTTGCACTGATTTCTGGGACGCAATGCAATTCCTCGCTAATCTTTAAGCGTAATAGATGCGCTATATAACCAGACCCGGTTTGCTGGAATATCCCTTGATCAGCAACACAATTAGAAGTTTTGCCACTACTCCTCAGCAAATGGAGCAAAATACTAAAGCTGTCACGAATCGGTAGAAATGGTGATAGCCATTCATCAAAATCCTTGCAGCGCGATTCTGGGTCCAAGTGTAACCAGTAGTGGTATGAAGGCAAATCAAATTCACTTACGCCGCCAGGGATACTGGCACGTTGTTTGATACTCATTAACCATTCATTTTCTCGCAAATGCTCACCAACTTTTCCAGGAATGTTTAACATATTGCGAAAAGTCGAATGGATATCCTGTAATAATTGATCCAGTACTGATTCAGAAATATTTGGATTGTTGCGTAATGTTTCCAGCGCTTGTTTTTGTCTTTCTAGTTCTTGCAATAAATCGGATTTAATATCCGCACGATTTGTTATATCGAGCACTTCAAACAGCGCCATTAACGCGGCATGATGTTCAATAGCCGTATCTTTAACTGAAAAGAATGCTATTTTATCAAACAGATCCTCGAGTCGTAAAAGAATGCGGACGCGTTCATTAAGTGGGTGTTCATAACAAATCACAAGTGGTTTAATCTCAAAGAAGTATGCAAATATTGTGATCTTGCCTTATTCAGGATAATTTCACAAATATAAATTGGTGCGATTCAACTTGCTATCGGTTGGCATCGCTGAATCAAGCATATACATTTTCGCCAGCAGGTTGTGCGGGCCACCGTTCGGGAAATGGTGGTGGCGGAAAGTCACTTGTGCAATGTGGTGATGCCGTAGATCGGACATACTTGAATATCCTAACCTTCAACCTAAAATCGTCAGTTGACCGCGACAGAAATAAGCCATCTCATGAAAAGAAGACGCATATTTTTCACGATGACACGCATTTTTAAGGTGCGGAACGCGATGCTGCTGATAGCACGCCGTTGTTTCTTTTTTTCTGCGTTGCAAATTCGTTGTAATAACGCGTTATACCGTCTCATTACGCCTTAACAAAAAGAAACAACAACGCACGCTAAACACCCCCCAGCTGAGGATTATAGGTTCAATCTCCTGCTATCCAAAACAAAATTTCTAGGCGTTTAGCAAAGCGTTAAGTGTCAGGTTGCAGCGATTCCTTGTATTCTACCCGTGCTTCTTCAATGGCTTCCAGGATTTGACGCTTAAATTCTTCCCGTGAAAAGGATTCTTCAAGCATTAGCAGTAATTTCTCTACCGATATACCAACCGTTATTCCACCAATGACACCACCTACTGCCGCACCG
>JAJFJI010000231.1 GCA_021774205.1 Nitrosomonas sp. | reverse complement strand
GGGCGAGCTACCACTGGAAAAAGCTTCAATGCAGGGAATCAAACTGTGGGGCCAACAAAATCCGGAAAAACTCGACAATCTACTTCAACAAAATTCACGCTTCATATTCTTTCGCGAACTGCCCAACGATCTTTCTGGCCCGCTGGGTGCATTGGGTGTTCCACTTACGGCAGGCAGAAGTCTCGCCATTGATCCACGCGCCGCGCCTCTGGGCGCACCCGTTTTCCTTGCCACAACCTGGCCCAACACTGACAAGTCGCTGCAACGCTTAATGGTGGCTCAGGATACCGGTAATGCGATCAAAGGTAATGTACGCGCGGATTTCTTTTGGGGATTTGGACCAGAAGCGGGGAATCAAGCTGGAAAAATGAAACAATCAGGTAGAATGTGGGTACTGATGCCAGAAGATACCAACCCCCAATTACCAACTGAGCGTTAGCATAACATAAACGTTATGTCAGTACATTCCACAATACCCTGAAAAAAAGACGTTAATGAGATGAGATCCAAAACCTGTTAGTATTAACACTAAAAAATAAAGATCAAAAATATTTAGAATCACGTGATTAACGGGCAAAATTAATGGCTTTTCAAAGTTATACTTCGACTCAGACGTCGTTAAAATATTGTCCGAAAAGATTAGCAAGATAGTGCGCTCTAAATTAACGAACTTATCGCTAATGTTTTCGATAAATTGACCGTTACAATATTTTCCAGAATCACTCGTGGTCATCTAGAAATTCACATTATCAATCTTGATTTAAGCGAAATAGGAAAGGCGAAAATGAAAGTTGGAATATTAGCAGGTGGTTATGGCACTCGCTTAGCCGAAGAAACCGAAATCAGGCCAAAACCTCTAGTAGAAGTAGGAGGAAAACCTATTTTGTGGCATATCATGAAGTTATATGCTCACTATGGCTACAAAGATTTTTTCGTCGCACTCGGATATAAAGGCGAAATGATTAAAAAATATTTTGTTGATTATAGTGGGTTACAGGGCGATATCTCGGTAAACATGACTTCTGGTCAGGTTCAGCGTTCCGACCATCAGTCTCAAGAAGACTGGAGTGTTAACCTGATCGAAACTGGATTAAAAACCAATACAGGTGGTCGTATCAAAAGGTTTAAATCGTACATGGGCAATGAAACTTTTATGCTTACCTGGGGCGATGGCCTTTCCGATGTAAACCTCGACGACCTTCTTAAGTTCCATAAATCTCATGGCAAACTAGCTACCTTAACGACAGTCCGTCCACCTGCTCGGTACGGGCATCTGGAGTTTGATGGCGACCGAGTGATGGAATTTTCCGAAAAACCCCAAACAGGTGAAGGATGGATTAACGGCGCCTTTTTCGTTTTAGAGCCTGAGGTGTTTGATTACATCGAAGGGGACCATACTCAATTTGAAAAAGAACCCTTAGAAGGGTTAGCCAGAGACGGGCAGCTTATGGCCTATCGCCATACATCTTTCTGGCAATGCATGGATACGCTTAGAGAAAAACATATTTTAGAAAATTATTGGCAATCAGGGACTGCTCCCTGGAAGTTATGGGAGGATTAGAATGAAAGTATTAGTTACTGGCTCTAGAGGGTACATCGGGTGCGTACTGGTTCCCATGTTACAAAAAGAAGGGCACGAAGTTATTGGGCTCGACACCGATTTATACGAAAGATGCACTTTTACTGGTGAAGTCCCTGATATACCCACGATCCTAAAAGATGTTCGAGACGTTGAAATAGAAGATCTCGAAGGAATCGATGCTATCATCCACCTTGCGGGACTATCTAACGATCCCCTAGGTGATTTTAACGCCAATCTCACCGTCGATATAAACGAATTAGGCTCTATTCATCTCGCCAGACTCGCAAAAAAGGTCGGGGTCGAACGATTTCTATTTGCTTCTTCCTGCAGCAATTATGGTGCTTCAGGGTCTAATTTTCTAGATGAAAACTCAGCCTTCAACCCGGTGACCCCTTATGGTAACTCCAAGGTTGCGGTAGAAAAAGCACTCATTGATTTGGCTGACGAAAAATTTCACCCAACCTACTTAAGAGCTTCTACAGCCTACGGATTATCTCCTAGGATCCGATTTGATTTAGTAGCCAACAACTTAACAGCTTGGGCATTCACCACCGGAAAAGTATACCTTAAAAGTGATGGCACACCTTGGAGACCTATTGTGCACGTTGAAGATATTTCTCGTGCATACATTGCCGTGCTTCATGCGCCCCTCGATGAAATCCACAATAATTCATACAATGTAGGCACCACTACCGAAAATTACACGATTAAAGAAATTGCAGAAATCGTAAAAGAGGTTGTACCTGGTTGCGAGGTGAGCTTTGCCCCTTCAGCTGGCCCCGATAAACGCTGTTACCGGGTTAACTGCGATAAAATTGCCAGGAATATCCATGGTTTTAAACCCCAATGGACTGCCCGCCGAGGCATCGAACAACTTTTCGAGGCCTACAAACAGTCAAATATTACGCTGGAAGATTTTGAAGGTCCCAAGTACAAGCGAATATCGCATATAAAAGAACTGATTGCAGACAATAAACTTAGCAAAGATTTTCGCTGGATTAAAGACACCGTAGAAGCATAAGGAGCTTAAAATTGAAAAACAGAATTACTACCTGCAGAGCCTGTGGAGGTTCAAACCTTAAACCGTTTTTAAACCTCGGCAAAACACCGCTTTCCGATAGGATTCTAACCGAAAAACAGCTTAAAGAAGAAGACGAACCTTACTTCCCCTTGGAAGTGACTTTCTGTGAAACTTGCGGACTTTCTCAAATTCTTGAAACTGTCCCCCCCGAAAAACTATTCTGTGAAGATTATCCCTACTTTTCTTCTTTCATGGCGTTTGGTCTTGAGCACTCAAGGAAAAATGCCCTTGATCGCATTGAGAAGAGAAATCTCGACACCAATAGTTTAGTGGTTGAGCTTGCGAGTAACGATGGATACTTACTGAAAAATTATGTGGAAAAAGGGATCCCCGTACTGGGCATTGATCCTGCTGACGGCCCTGCCAAAGCCGCAGAAAAAATTGGTGTGCCCACCTTAAACACATTTTTCACCAAAGAGTTAGCTGTTAAGCTAAAAGAAGAAGGGCGACAAGCTGATATCATTCATGGCAATAATGTATTGGCACATGTCCCTGACACCAATGGATTTGTTGAAGGCATTGGCATTCTCTTAAAAGATTCAGGCCAAGCAGTGATTGAGGTACCTTACATCAAAGAACTGATTGACCATTGCGAATTTGACACCATTTACCATGAACACTTGCTTTACTTGTCAGTCACTGCATTGAACAACCTTTTTAGATCTCATTCGTTATACCTCAATGACATCAAAGAAATTACTATCCACGGCGGCTCATTAAGGCTATACATAGAGAAAACTGAAAATGTAAGCGCTAAGGTTAAAGAAATGCTGCAAATGGAAAAAGACTTAAAAATTGACAAAATTGAGTATTATCAAGACTTTGCCAAAAAAGTCGAAAACCTCAAAGAATCCCTTAACAAAATGTTAAAGGACTTAAAAGATCAGGGTAAATCTATCGCAGCTTATGGCGCTGCTGCCAAAGGAAGCACGCTGATTAATTATTTTGGCATTGGTACTGACACCGTCTCTTACGTCGTTGACAAAAATCCTCACAAACAGGGTAAGTACATGCCAGGTATGCACCAACCAATTTTACCTCCCGAAAGACTCGTAGAAGAAATGCCAGATTATGTATTAATTTTGGCTTGGAATTTTGCTGAAGAAATTATGGAACAGCAAAAAGAATACTACCAAAAAGGAGGCAAATTTATCATCCCCGTGCCTGAACCTGTTATTAAATAAAATGAGAGTCCTATCGTGAGTGAAATCCAAGACAATCTAGAAACGACCAAGTGCCCAAACTGTTTATGTGATGGCATGGAGCTTTTTCATTCCATGGAAAATGTTCCGGTGCACAGTGTCATGAACATATATACCAAGCAAGATGCCTTGGATTTCCCTACAGGAAAAATTGAACTTAAGTTTTGCCCATCCTGTGGTTTCATTTCTAACCGGGCCTTTGAACAAAAGCTCATGGGCTATTCCGAAGATTGCCAAGAAGCTCAAGATTACTCAAGCACTTTCAGAAATTGGCTCGAGGGTACCACTCAAAAATTTATCGACAAGTATGATGTCCATGGCAAAAAAATTATTGAGATTGGTTGTGGCAAAGGTGAATTCTTAAATCAAATTTGTCGAATGGGTGGCAACTCAGGAATTGGCGTCGATCCCGCCTATACTGACAACGGCGAATCGGAAAATGTGAACACAGAATTTGTTGCTGATTACTATTCTGAAAAATACGCCAATTTAAAAGGGGATGTGATTTGTTGTCGGATGACCTTAGAACACATCCCAAATCCGCACGAATTCACGAATATCGTCAAGCGCTCTTTGGAGGGTGCAAAAGATACACTCATCTATTTCCAAGTTCCCAACGCAGACATAATTTTAAAAAACTGCCTATTTGAAGACATTTATTACGAACACTGCTCTTATTTTAGCGCCCACTCACTACAACATTTGTTTGAGAAATGTGGTTTTGAGGTACTTAATGTCCGGTCTGAGTATGATCAGCAATACCTTGTCATCGAAGCAAAACATACTAGTAGAGAGGTTACAGCGACGCCTTGGGCCGATGAAAATAAAATCCAAGCAGCTCAGCTCGTCAAAGGATTTCAAAGGGCTTATGATAAAACCATGTCCCCGTGGAAACAGCTCATGAAAGACCAGGTCACTAATCCGAAAAAAATTGTGGTCTGGGGCTCAGGGTCTAAAGGTGTTTCTTTTTTAACAAGACTCAAAATATTTTCTGAAATAGAATATGTCGTGGACATCAATCCTCATCGACAAAAGACCTATATGGCCGGTACTGGCCAACAGGTTGTTGCTCCAAGTTTTTTAAAGGAATACAAACCCGATCTTGTGGTGATCATGAACCCCATTTATAAAAATGAAATCGCGAAAGATTTAAATTCATTGGGATTAAACCCAGAAATAAAAACACTGGGAATGAATGACGGATAGCTAACATGAATAATAACCGAGCAGACGCTTCTAATTCCGAATCAAACACCCGGTGTGTGGTATGTGATACGCCAAACTGCACTCCACTTCTGAAAATCAATGATATCCCAATACATTGCAATCGACTATGGAGTTCAAAGGAAAGCGCGGCAAGCGCTTCCACGGGCACCATGGATTTGGTATTTTGCAATCACTGCGGACATGTGTTTAACAGAGATTTTGATCCTAGTAAGATGGATTACGACCCCGACTATGAGAACTCCTTGCACTATTCACCTCGGTTCCAAGAATATGCAGACAATTTAGCCCAAGGTTTAATCGACAAGTTTTCATTACATAACAAAGACATTGTTGAAATTGGCTGCGGCAAAGGAGATTTTCTAAAATCCCTGTGTAAACTAGGCCAAAATACTGGCGTGGGCTTTGACCCAAGCTTTGAAGACAACAGAGACGGCCAATCACAAGAGAATTTTTCAGTCGTTAAAGATTTTTATTCCGATAAATACTCAAGTTATGGGGCCGACCTTATTTGCTGCCGTCATGTATTAGAACACATCCAATACCCAGCCACATTACTCAATACGGTAAAAAAAGCCATTGGAGATCGACTTGAATCTATCGTATTTTTTGAAGTACCCGACGGCGCTTTTACCCTAAAAGATATGGGGATCTGGGATTTAATTTATGAGCATTGCTCTTATTTTACCCGCAACTCACTTTCCTATACTTTTTCCAAAAACGGTTACCAGGTATTAGGTCAAGAAAGCTCGTTTGGCGGACAGTTCTTGGGGATTGAAGCGAAACTATGCGCTTCAACGCAAGATTCTGATTATACAAACTTCAACCTGCCAAAGGACGCGGAACTCAACAATACCGCATCTAAATTCGCCACCAATTATCAAGAAAAGGTCAGTCACTGGAAAAAACAACTTGCCGACTATACCAATGCAAGCAAAAAAGTGGCACTTTGGGGCGCGGGTTCCAAAGGCGTTACTTTCTTAAATGTAATGAAAGCATTTGGGCAAATTGAGTATATTGTTGACATCAACCCTCACAAACAAGGAAGATTTGTCGCAGGCTCAGGCCAACAAATTGTCGGCCCTGAATTTTTAAAAGAATACCAGCCCGACATCGTTCTGGTGATGAACCCCATTTACCAAAAAGAAATTCAAGCGTCTTTGGAAAAAATGGGGCTCAACGCGATCTGTCAATCTGTTTAGTTACACGCTTAGTTCTGAATTGATCTGTAGTTAAGTTTTTTAAAACCTTCATTTCAGCAAAATCACCAACCATCCTGGTAAATGGTTATAAGAGATAAGGCATTATCAACTAGGTCCGTCATACTATGCCGGTCAAACCTAAGATCTTTTAGTTTCTTAAGTTCCACAGGTAAAATTTCCAAGTCATCAAAATCAAATTGAATCAACGATGAAACATGATCGGCATTCAAATAGAATTTACCAGTTTCATCCGTATTGGAAACGGGGTCATGGATATCAGAGATCACATGAATAATCCCACTCAGTTCTTCAAAAGGTACGGCAGGGTTGTATTTTTCAAAAAACTCTTCGGGGACCGGCGCAGAATTAAATGCAAAAGTCTCTAGCCCGAAAACTGAACCAACAGCTTGTGCCAACCCACCGCCCAATGAATGCCCCGTGACGATAATTTTTCGCCCCTGTGCACGTAAAACCACATCTTCGGCATAACTAACAGCATCCTTAAATTGTGTATCGGCCTGTCCAACAGTAAGCAGCGCATCCGCTGCGGTATCGAGCAAAAACTCTGCTGTTTCACTGAACGAACAGGGAAAATTACAGGTTTCTGTTCCTCGAAAGGCAAGCACCACCTCATCACTTTCCGGGTTGTAATATACTGCTGCTTGCATCCCTGAGTTCTTATCTTTTGTCTCAAACAAAACCCATTCATCGATTACTGTATTATCAAAGTCATAGACAGCATCTGCCATTTTTGCATACGGAATTGACCGGCCCAGCAAATCAACCGCTTGCCGTTCTTCTGGGTCGTGCATGCCATAAGGTTTCCAGGTAATATTGGGAACATAATCTGGATTAATGAAAACGGATACCGGAGATAATTCAAATATAGAATTATCATTATTATCTTTGAGCTTCAGATTCGCCACATAACGTTCAGTACCAAAAGCGCCTGGAACGTCTATTTTTGGCAATACTAGAGAGCCGCTGACAGTTGAAATAGTCGGATTGTTTTGCAGTTCAGAAGCAGTATCCTGTTCCGTACTTAATAATTTAAATTGATTTGGGTTATCTGGCCCTCCCCATACCAGAGATGCCTTATAAAACTCTGTACCAGGTTGTTCTGCTATGGTTATTTTTTGCAGACAAAGCAGATTGTTTTCAATATAAAACTTGGCTGGTTCGGTTAATTCTGAACAATCAGTTACTTCAGCTCTCACATGATTGACAGGAAAAAAATAACCAGAAAAAATTAAAATAAAACCAATAAACCATTTATTTACAACAGAAAATAGAAAATATTTCTGATTTATTGTAAGAAAATAATTTTTTACTTTTACAATTTTTTCATTACGCTCAAATCTAACCTTATTATTGTTTAGTTTCATTTACAGAAATATCCTCATCACAGAATTATCGAAAATTTTAATTAACTTGGCTTGATTATAAACCGGTATCTTATATACATAAAATTTCATCACAAAATACAGATTTGTCCATAAGCCTATTCTACGCAAAACCTCTATTTGTAAAATTGTAAAAAAACTTGCATATGCATCATACTTAACCGATAGACAATTAAAAAAACCAGAGAAACAATCACCAAAAAAATCAATACTTGAAAAGTTTATACGCATAAAACATAATTATTCAACAGAACCAATCAGAATTTGGGAAAAAAATGACGATCTCAGAAAAAGAAAACGATTTAACAGCTCAAGTTGTTAGTGATCCGAATGAAATGCCGCTGATGTTTCATTCTCACATTAATACAAATATCTCCAATTATTCATTATTACGAAAATCATTGTTATTTGCTGAATTATCAATGATTGCCTATAACGATCCCAAAGAAGCTGAGCGTGCGGTAAACCTCATTGGTTTTCCGATTAGTATTTTCTTTGATTATGATGGCGCACAAGGCTACTTTTTTGAAAATGCCCACGACGCTGTCATCGTTTGTCGTGGTACAGAACCACATGAATGGAATGATATTCATGCTGATGCCAATGTTGGAACAGTACTGGCAGAAACAACAGGGCGTGTGCATCGCGGTTTTAAACAAGAAGCTGATGACCTTTGGCCTTTGATCGAAAAGCATATCAAGGTGCTGGATAAAACACTATGGTTCACAGGACATTCTTTGGGCGCCGCCATGGCAACTATCTGTTCTTATAGATGTCACAATTCAGACGAATGTGCAAACCCTGTTGAATTGTATACCTATGGCAGCCCACGAGTAGGTAATAAAAGTTATGTAAATTATCTTAGCTTGAATCACTACCGCTGGGTTAATAACAATGATATTGTAACGCGTGTTCCCCCAGTATGGATGGGTTACAGACATACAGGTGCCGAAATGTACCTCAATCGAAATGGCATGTTGCGCACTCTTAATTATGGTGAAAAACGTTTTGACCGTTGGCACGGTTTTCTACGTGGATTACGTAAATTTCGTATTGACCATTTTTCTGATCATAGCGTACATGCGTATGTGACACATATTCTAAAAGCCGTAAAGAATGAAGAAAGCATAAAGGACTAAATATTTACCAACAATAGACCCAGGTCAGTGAACCGGTTTAAACCCAGATTTTCCTATTGGCTATTTTTCAATAACGAAAAACTAATAGAGCAATTTAGCTATATAGTGCTACTCCTTGCAACCAAACTTTTGAGACAAGACAAACTATAATACTAGGCTATCTATTCCCGCTTGTGCAATTTTCGCATCCTGGTGCGACCTTACACCGCTGACACCGATGGCACCGACAAATTCTCCTTTAACAGTAATGGGCAGCCCCCCTTCAATAGGCAGCGTTCCAGGCAAACCCAGGTAACGCATACGGCCTTCAGCAACATTTTCCTCCCATACTTTGGTGGAGCGACGAAAAGCAATTGCCGCTCTGGCTTTTGCGATTGCTACCTCAATACTACCAAACTGAGCCTGATCAAGACGCTGCAGATAAAGCAAATGGCCGCCATCATCAACAATAGCAATCACAACCGGCCAGTCATTCTGTCTGGCCTCTGATTCCGCACCAGCGGCAATCTTTTTTACATCGTCATGAGTAAGAATGATTTTGCTATTCGTCATATCCAACCTATTAAAATTACATGATTAAATTCCTGTTCCACCTTCGAACTCCTTTCCTGTTCCACCCTCGAACTCCTCCTGTCGCATCTGTGCTTGTGAAATATTACTACCGGGTGGCACACTGCGTGTCAACCAAACATTACCGCCAATCGTCGATCCACGTCCGATGGTAATGCGCCCAAGTATCGTCGCACCCGCGTAGATAACCACATTATCTTCAACGACCGGATGCCGTAAGTTACCTTTCACCAATGTACCATTTTCATCAACCGGGAAACGCTTGGCACCTAGCGTTACAGCCTGGTACAACCGCACATTCTGGCCAATAATGGCAGTCTCGCCAATAACGACACCAGTCCCATGATCAATAAAAAAACTACCGCCGATCTGCGCGCCGGGATGTATTTCTATCCCAGTAATTGAGTGCGCAATCTCGGAAATCATCCGAGCAATCAATGGCACACCCAGGTGATGTAATTCATGGGCAAGCCGGTAATGTGTCATCGCAGCAATTCCGGGATAGCAGACCAGCACTTCATCGACATTACGCGCCGCCGGGTCACCCTCATAAGCCGCGACAATGTCCGTATCCAGCAGGGTCCGGACTTTTGGCAATCGTTTGGCGAATGCTTGAGTAATCGCGACCGATCGCTCACGATCTTCAGTGCTGAGTATTTCCAAACCAGAGTTATAATGCAGTTCGTGCTGAATCTGCACCATTAACTCACGCAGTGTCATATTCAGCGTATGTCCAACATAATGATCGATTCCCTCATCCGCTAGCTCTGACGAACCCAAACGGTTTGGAAACAAGGCGGCGCTCAACCCCTCCGCAACGCCCATCAGTATTTTACGCGAAGGAAGCTTGGGTGGCCTGTCATGCCGCTGCCGGTTCTCCAGCGAGGCAATACGCAGGGCGCGTAATTCAGCAACAATATCATCAACTTCCAGGCGTGTTCTTCTCAGCAAAATATCGCGCGTCCTCTTGATATTAACCACTATACCGTCAAACCTTCGGCATTGAATAATCCTTCAAAAAGAATGCTCCTCAGATAGCGTTCACCGGAATCAGGCAGGATAACGACGATGGTTTTGCCCGCATTCTCTGGGTGCTTTGCATGGCGCACCGTCGCTGCCACTGCAGCACCACATGAAATGCCAGAAAGAATACCTTCCTCACTAGCCAATCGGCGCGCGTAAATTATCGCATCCTCATTACTGACCTGCTCAATCTCATCGACCAACGAAAGATCCAGCTTATCTGGCACAAAACCTGCGCCAATTCCCTGAATTTTATGTGGGCTAGGCGTCAATGGCTCACCAGCGCGTTGCTGGGTTATCACCGGGCTGGCTGAAGGCTCAACCACAACCGAAGTAATTGCTTTACCTTTGATATTCTTGATGAAGCGAGAAATTCCGGTAATGGTGCCACCCGTGCCTACGCCAGAAATCAGAATGTCAACGGCACCATCGGTATCATCCCAAATCTTCGGACCTGTCGTTTGCTCATGAATAGCCGGGTTGGCGGGATTCTTGAATTGTTGGCGCAATCCATACCAGTCAGGATCCAAGGCCACAATCTCCTCGGCCTTTGCCAGCGCACCATTCATGCCAAGCGCGCCTTCAGTCAGCACCAGTTTGCTCCAAATGCAACCAATAACTTGCGGCGCTCCAAACTCATGGTATCTGGCATAGTCAGTGTCAACGGAATACTGCGTGCAGCAGCAACAAAAGCCAGCGCGATCTCGGTATTACCGCTAGTTGACTCAATCAGTTCTTTCCCTGGACCAAGTAACCCCCGGACCTGCGCGTCATCGGTAATGCGGTTGAGTCTGACCATCGGTGTATGGCCGAATGACTGAGAATTGTCCTTAAACCAGTTTGGCATGAATTGTCCTTTAAGCATTAAAAATTTTTTTACTCACTATAGCGCATTAATCCTTTGGCTGAAAGCCTACGGCCACAAACAAGGATTAATCTTCCAAATCAGATAGGTTACAAATTTTGATCCACCCCTGCAATATGATTTGGATAAATATAATTGTTAGAATCTTCGCGCATCTTTTACAATCATAGTCGAGCCAAAATTGTGAGAGGATCTTCTATGTCATGGCGTCTAAAAAACTGGCAGCGTGATCGCATTCTTAAGCATGAATTATTACCGCCAGATCTATGGCAAAAGGTATTGACGCAATTAAAATTTCTTCATGGCCTGTCACCGAACGAATTAACACTTTTACAACAAAATGTTATCTTGTTTCTGCATAACAAACAGATTTCGGGGGCACATGACCTGTTAATCACTGAAGAAATGCGTGTCGTGATTGCAGTGCAGGCCTGTATTTTAATTCTGGAACTCGACATGGATTACTACGATAACTGGGTCGAGATCATCGTCTACCCAGGTAAGTTTATTATTGATTACGATTATGCAGACGAAATTGGTATTGTTCATCACGCACGTCAAATCGTATCTGGCGAATCCTGGCTTGCTGGCCCGGTCATACTTTCATGGCAAGATGCAGCGGGCTTTAACGTTGAATCGGGCTACAATGTGGTGATCCATGAATTTGCCCATAAACTTGATATGCTGCATGAAGGCGCCAATGGCTGCCCGATTTTACACGCAAACATGAGCGCGCAAGCTTGGCATGACATATTCAGCAAAGCCTATACAAACTTCTGCAAGCAGGTGGATCTTGGTGAAGTGACCATCATTGATCCTTATGCTGCCGAGAGTCCGGCAGAATTTTTTGCGGTATTAAGTGAAGTTTTTTTTACCTTGCCACTCGTCATAAAACAGCATTTTCCTTCAGTATATGAACAGCTAGCTCTGTTTTATCGTCAGGATACGGCGAAACGTTGGAGCAATTTATGAACCAGACATTAATTAGTGGTGATATTGGTGGCACAAAAACCCTTCTGCAATTAGCGTCATTTAGCCATGAAAAAAAATCTCATGAATTCACGCATCGCTATAACAGTCGCGACTATACTTCTTTCAATGACATACTCAATAATTTTCTGAGTAAAACCAGTGCAGCAAATACAATCAACCATCCAGTTGCAGCATGTTTCGCTATCGCAGGCCCGATCGTTGCACAACGGACAAAACTAACCAACTTACCCTGGCAGGTGGATGCCGTAGACATTTCAACAACGTTTTCGATTCCCAACGTTAAACTTATTAATGATTTTGAAGCGGTTGCGCTAGCTGTTGAAAGCCTGCCACCCAGCGACCTGGTATCCCTGCAAGCGGGAAATCCGCAAGCCCAGTCAATGCGCGTCGTTTTGGGCGCAGGCACCGGAATGGGTGTTGCATGGCTTACCTGGCAGGGAAATCGCTATGTTCCCCTATCGACAGAAGCAGGACACATGGATTTTGCGCCTTCCAACAAATTACAAATCGGATTACTTGAAGCACTGCAAAATAAATTTACACATGTTTCCGTCGAGCGAGTGTTATCAGGATCTGGTTTAACCCGCATTTTTAAATACCTGCAAATAAATTCAGTCACACCTCCCGAATCCACACCGATCAATTTGGACGAAGACAGTGGCGCGGCGATCTCACAACTTGCTCAGGAACACGATCATCCAATTGCTATCCAATCACTGGAATTATTCGCTGAAATTTATGGTGCATATGCTGGCAATTTGGCGCTTGCAGGTTTATGCCGCAATGGTGTGTACATCGCAGGCGGAATTGCGCCAAAGATCATCGATACACTAAGGTCGGGTGGATTCATGCGGGCATTCTCCGATAAAGGGCGATTTTCCATGTTGATGCATGATATCCCGGTTTATGTCATCACCAACCCCAAGGCCAGTTTGCTGGGTGCTGAACATGAAGCACAGCAGTTAGCACAAACAAAATTGAGGTCGATGCCTGAGTAAACACCTGAAGTATGACTACCTGTCATTT
>JAJFJI010000024.1 GCA_021774205.1 Nitrosomonas sp. | reverse complement strand
GATTGGATTAGCTCCAGAGCCAGTATCGGCGCGCTGATACATTTTCAGCAAACGGGCGCCAATGTCGATGAGCTAATTACTTTATATCAACTCAGATATGAAACATTACTGACGGTCGTTCGCGTTACAACCTTGACACTGTCCCTAATATTTATTGGCTTAGTTCTAACTGGCCGTTCACATTACCAGAAATGGCACGCGATTTTTAACCCGATTGCATTGTTGCTAGGTTCTTTTGTGGTTTATGCCTTTGCACCCCAGATTGGGAAATACATCATGCCTATCGCGCTCAATGTCGCATTTGGAGTTTTCTTTATTTTGTCCATCGTTCAGGCAAGGAATATTCGTTAATTCATAAGTATATGGAGATAAATTATGAAAAAATTATTCAAAGTTTTACGTTTTATACCACTGCTAGTGATTGCCATGATGGCGTTGATAGTCAGTCGTTTTTATATGGATGCACAAAACCCATATCCTGATATAAGACCGGATGCGAATACGCAAATTCCTAAATTTACAGAAGTGCCGCTTGATTTTACCCATGTCTATCAAAAGACAAACTCTTTGCCCTTTATGGCTTCTGCGGTGATTGATTTAGATAATGATGGTGTGGAAGAAGTTTTTCTCGGTGGTGGCATGAATCAGCCGGACGGGTTTTTCAAATATACCGAGAAAGGCTTTATTGATATTACCAACACGATTGAGTTTGATAAAGATGCTGATGACGTGACCTATGGCGCCTCAGTCATCGATACTAACAATGATGGCCGCAGCGATATGTTTGTGGCACGCAAATCAGGCGTTTATTTATACACGCGTACGGATACAGGGTTTACGAAAAGTAAAATTGAAATCGATGGGATGGAGCGTTATACAGCGCTTTCCTTTGCCATGACTGATCTGAATAATGACGGCGCGGTCGATCTATATGTCGCCAATTACATCAAGCGAGAGTATGTAGAAGGGCAAAATATTTTTCACAAGGAAGGTTATGGCGGTGAGAGTTTTTTGCTGCTGAATAATGGTGATAATACCTTCATCAATATCACCGAGCGTGCCGGGCTTTCTTTTCTGCACAATACGTTTCAGGGCACGTTCATTGATCTGGATGATAATCTTACACCCGACCTAATTGTGGCTTATGACACTGGAGAGGCACGGATTTATAAAAACAATGGCAACATGCAATTCTCCAATCAACAAACCCCTATGAGCGGCAAGTACGGTTATCCAATGGCGGTGGCGGTGGGAGATCTTGACAATGATGGCGACATGGACATCTTTTTCTCAAATGTCGGAACAACGGCACCTGATTTCATGGCCAAGGGCGATCTCAAAGAAGAGGATGTTTACATCAAGCAATGGATGCTCTGGCGCAATGACGGGGAACTCAAATTTACTGACGTAGCTGGAGACGTTAAAGTGGCCGACTATGAATTTTCTTGGGGTGCGGTATTTGAAGATTTCAACCTGGATGGCCGCCAGGATTTGCTGGTGTCCGAGAACTATGTCGACCTGCCGCCACATAAACTGATTAAACTGCCTGGGCGCTTACTACTGCAAAGGGAAGACGGCCTGTTTGCATCCGCTGAAAGCGAAGCGAATGCCGTGAACAAAGCGTATGGGATTACACCGCTTATTAGTGATTTTAATCAGGATGGCTACCCCGATATTATCCATGTCAATTTGCAGGGCAAATCTAAGGCGCTGATCAGCAATGGGGGAGAAAATCGTTATCTGAAATTTACCATGCCGGATAATATTTATTGTCTGGGTGCAAAAATCACTGTGACACTAAAAGATGGGCGCAAGTTGACGGACTATATTGTGAAAAATGAGGGCTTGTCTTCTTCGCAAACTAGAACTGTATTCTTTGGGCTTGGAAAGAACGGCGAGGCCACAACCGTAGATATGCAGCTGCAAAACGGTCGCCAATTCCGCATTGAAAATGTGGGCTATAACCGCAATGTTACTTTTGATCCTGATAATATATGAGATCGAATGAATTCTTTTATGTAGGTCTGGGTTTACTGGGTCTAGGGTTTTCTACCTTTGCTGCTTATATCGCGTATTCTCTTTCTGCGCTTCATTTGGGTGGAACGCCGACTTGTCCTATTATTTTTGATATGCCGGCCTGCGTAATTGTTTTTGTTTGCTATGTTCTCATTACAATCGCTTGGGGCATGGCGCTTGTAAAAAAGCAGGGACGCTGGTCGCAAATCTTTTTCGCGGCCGGTTTAATGCCTGCTTTTCTACTTGCGTTGATAGGCGCTTCAGGCGAAATCTTTGGCTTTGCAAATTGCCCGGCAACAGATACTGGATTTCCCAAGTGTTTCATATCACTTATATTTTTGATTGCGCTAACGTTGGGATGGGTCGTTTTGAGTGTCAGCAAGGAAAGAAGTTTGAAGGTGAAGATATGAAGATTATTTTTGACAAGATATTATCGCTTCATAAGACTAATTCTTTTTAAGGCATATCAAATGACATTGCAAAT
>JAJFJI010000230.1 GCA_021774205.1 Nitrosomonas sp. | reverse complement strand
TCTGATGATTACGCAGGCAATTATTGGACTTGGAAAAAATCTTAGCCTGGCAGTCATTGCAGAGGGGGTCGAAACGCAGCAACAGATGCGAATATTGCTTGATCATCATTGTCACTTACAACAGGGATTCTATTTTAGCCGACCTGTTCCTTTTGAATCGCTTGTAAAATTGTTGAGCAATAAAAAATACCCGGATAATCTCAGAAAATTAACTGCTTGAAAGATTGCTAATATGGTTAGGCTGGTTAAATTCGTGTCATTCGTTACTTAGCATCAACTTGACCAAAATCAAACGAATGTTGCAGAGAATCTTTTGATGGAACCTGCTTTTTACAGTTGATATTTTATGGGTAGGCGGTTGGTGTGGTAGCTAACTAATTTAGCTTCATTCATCAATTAGGCATGATATAACAGGGATCTATATGTGAATCATCTTTGTTTTAATGACGATACTCGGTCTGCTGGTCATCGGGATGATCACCTTGTTTGAGCCTGAGAAAGGGTTGTTCTTGTTGCTGGTCGCCGTGCCGCAAGGATTCGTTGCGGCGGAATTTTCCATTGCTTAGCCGTGGTCGCTGATTAATCGAATTTGTGCGGCAATATTTCATTGAATCGGATATCGATGGCGCACCGGTTAACAGGATGTTCCGATTGGTCATTTATCAATGCGCCAAACACAATTTGGGTTCCATGCCTTATGGAACTAAAAAGAATACCTATCGTCTGGGCTATGAATGGTTTGCGCATTCAATGGCAGCTTTTCATTTGCAAGGCAAAAAACCCCATTCTCGGGTGTTAATCGGCGGTACGGCTTGTACGAAACCCTATATGCTAGCCTATTAAATATTTCTGCGATGAGCTTAGGGCATTGAGTAAAATGCCATACACGCATTGAATCCGGGTGCAAAAATCGGCGGATTTGCGCATAACACAGGGGAGGGAGGCGTTAGTCCATATCAATTGGAAAATAATGGAGACTTAATCTGGCAAATTGGAACCGGTTATTTTGGTTGTCGTACTAAAATGGGGCTATTCTGTGAAGAAGCCTTTGCAGCAACAGCTTCGCATGAAAATATTAGAATGGTTGAAATCAAGTTGTCGCAAGGCGCTAAGCCGGGTCATGGCGGTATTTTGCCGGCAACAAAAAATACGCCGGAAATTGCCGGTATACGTGGTGTAGAAACTTATACGACCGTGTTGTCGCCTTCGGTACATAGTGCTTTTGCTACACCTGTTGAAATGATGGTTTTTTTGCAAAAACTACGTGATTTGTCTGGTGGTAAGCCGACCGGCTTTAAACTCTGTGTGGGTAGGCCGAGTGAATTTATCTCGCTTTGCCAGGCAATGATAAAAACGGGAATCCGTTCCGATTTTATGACCGTGGATGGCGCCGCGGGTGGTATCGGAGCGGCGCGATTGGAATTCAGCAATTCGGTCGGCATGCCATTGCGTGAAGGATTGCGCCTGGTTTGCGATGTGTTAATTGGTTTTGATTTAAAAAAAGAAATTAAAGTGATTGCCAGGGGAGAATTTTTTCCGGCTTTCACATTGTAAGGTGATAGAGATTTTTAACTGTTGGGACCGTATTGCTATGCTTAGTTTTCTATTATCTTGGGTCATACTGGACAATGTGAAATTTATTTGATAGAAGTGGGCATGTTGATGTAATGGATAAGAATGTCGCAGGATCTTCCTAGTTTATTGGTGTTTTCTATGTTTGGATATGTAAGACATGTCCCGATATATAGCATGAGTGCTGGAAATTAATTAAATTGCTTATTGCATTGTTTTTATACGTTGCGTATATTCTGCATGTCGTTTTAGAGCGTCTATTCTGTATTATTTTACAATCAATATGTTGACAGTTTATTTTTGACCAGACCAGTCAGCACATTCTACCCACCAAATGATAGGTAGGTTTATATGCATAGTCAGAATCTCCCATTTGTTGCTCAGCTGAGGTTTCTTTTCAGAGAATATGCGGATCGCGCCAATTATATGGTGCTATTAGTCGCGATGATTGCCGTCCTAATTTTTGATTTTATTTCACCATTAGGTATCGCTGCAGGTGTGCCCTATGGCATTGTTGTATTTGGTAGCTTGTGGGTAAAGGGTCGTGCCGTAACCTACGTTATTGCTACAATGGGGGTAATGTTTACACTGGTTGGTTACTATCTGTCGCCTATTGGTTTAAGTCCGGTAAATGCCGTTATTATTAATCGGGTCCTTGCTATATTAGTGATTTTTATCACAGCGATGATGGTTTTTAGGATAAAAAAAACAGAAGCAGATGTTTCATTATTAAAAACACAATGTGTGGTCGACCCGTTAACACTGACGAATAATCAGCTTGCGTTTGAGCAGGGACTAGATGGTGAATTTTTCCGCACTAAAAGATATCAGCGGTACTTGTCGATAGCTATTATTGATGTTGATCAATTAACGTTGATTAACGATACCCATGGATATCATTGTGGTGATGATGTCATCAAGAAAGTTGCAAAAGAACTTGAGAGTAATATTAGAAAATGTGATGTTTTGTATCGGTTAGCCGGCGGTAAGTTTGCAATTTTATTTCCAGAAACAGGGATTGCTGAAGCAAAGCGAGTTGGGGATGCAGTTTGTAAAAAAGTTGCGACCAATCTTAAATTGGAAGAGAAAAATATTACTGTCAGTATTGGTATTGCAACACTTGAACCAAAAGATAATAAAAGAATGTTATATCGGCGCGCAGAGGAGGCCTTATTATTATCGAAAAATAGTGGCAAAAATAAAGTTTCTACCCTGCCACATATCATCAGGCAAGACAAATCAAGTGTAGCAGCAATTTTGTCCCGGTCACGATCCAACTAATTTGACAATTGTCGTTAACGCGGTCGTTCTTGAGTGGCTAAAAAGGACCTGTTATCTCAAAAGTTACGCCATCTTCAGATTTCCCTGTTTTTCCTCTTTGAGAACTGAAAAAAAGCCGGGATCCATCCGGGCTAAAGGCTGGGCCGGTTATTTCCGAACGGTCATGGCCGATAACTTGCAGCAAAGGATAGACTTCCCCTTGTCTTGGAATAATGACAATTTGCATATTACCACCATCTTCGGCGACGAGTAATTCTCCCGCAGTGTTGGCAGTTATATTGTCCACACCAGTTAGCACAGGCTGAATATGTAAGGCGGCATTATAAATAATGCTGAGGTCGTTATTTTTGATATCATAGGCCCAGACTCGGTCGTCGCCTTTGGTTGTAAAATAAATAATCTCCTGGTGGTACCAGATGCCTTCCCCGCCATCAAAATGTGCGCTTTCTTTTATTTGTTTGCGTGTGGGTGTCGAGTTCGCCAATGGGTCTGGCAGCGCATGCCAGCGTAGTTTGCCCATCCGGCCATTGATGATTTCTGCGACTTCAAGATAACCATCATCCAGGTCAGGATAACCTTTGGCACAGTTTGAATTTGCGGTATAGCGGTACAAACAGCTATCCGGTTCGTCTTCCGTTAGATAAAGCTGCATATTTTTAGTATCTACTGCAACAGCTTCGTGCTTAAATAAGCCCAGTGCTTTTCTTGCCAGCGCTTCTTTCTTGCCAAAGGGGTCGCATTCCCAAACCTGACCTTTTTCAATTTCTTCGCAAGATAACCATGTTTGCCAGGGCGTGTGGCCACCGGCACAGTTGCGACTGGTATTTGTTAAAATGGGATAGGCGTTTATGAGTTTTCCGTTACTGTCGAATCGTAATGCGCCAACGCCGCCTAATTTTTTTTCCATTTCGCTGTTAGAAACATAGATCCAGCCACCATCGGTTGTGGCGAATGTTGCGCCGCCGTCAGGTTCTGCATGCCAATGATAGCTAAAAAGATTTTGTCCCGAATAGGCCACGATGCGGGAAAAAAATCCTTTTGGTAATCGTATGCCGTTTTTGTCGGGTGGTTGTAACATGCCAATAGAGGGTTGCGCTAATGCTGCTGCTTTGATGGATGCTGGAAGCAGGCTATTGCCAACAAAAGCGCTCATCCCCCAAAAACCAAAGCGAAGAAGTTCCCGGCGTTTGGGATTAAATAAGTGCTGAGCCATAATCAAAAAATTATTTGTTAAATATACCCGTTATTTTGAACGTTATCGTTGCTTATGAAAAGTGTTAATGCAGATTATTTAAGCGTTGTCAGTTTCAAAAATCATAATCGGTGAATGGCTGCGTTGAATTAACCAGGCAAATGGGATTTGTTGGTCGGGGGGTGCGCTGGTTAATTTGTCAATGAGGCGTCTTTTGTTGCTACCGGTTACAACCACAGCGATGTTTCTGCTGTCGGCAAGTGTCGTGAGGGTTAGGCTGATGCGTGGCGAGGGGGCAATGGGTGGTTCAGCGGAGAGACATAAATGAGCGGTCGTTAGATCTGGATTCATACCAGGAAACAAAGAGGCGATGTGCCCATCTTCACCCAGACCTAGTACCGTCAGGTCAAATGGCAGTGGCATATTAGCAAGGCGTTTGTGTACGGTTTCAATGGCTTGTGAAGGGCGGCTGTGATGGGTTTTTAGCCCAACAAAACTGGCAGCTTCAAGCATATGTGTTAAAAAATGTTCTGTTATCAGACGTTCATTGGATGCGGCTGTTTTTGTATCTACCCAGCGCTCATCACTTAACGTCACCGTGACATCCTGCCAGCGCAGAGGTTGTCGGGCAAGTAACGGCAGGTAATGGCGTGGCGTATTGCCACCTGGGACGACCAGACTTGCTTTCCGATTCTTGGCCAGGGCATCATGCAATACTGAAGCGGAATAATCCACAAAATTAGCGGCAAGCTGATTCAGGTTAGCGAAGGTGTGTCGTTGAATCATGTTGCTAGTGTACGTAGATCCGGAACCGTTGCGACATCAGTAGGAAAGATATTCTGGTCGTCCGGGTGCACGCGCCCAAGAAATGCGATGCCATTGGATTGCGCGCTTTCATAATCAACCAAGGCGTCGCCAATCATTAGTACCGATTCAGGTTCTAATCCATGCTTGGATAAAATTTCAGCAACTAATGTTTGCTTTGGTATCGGTGCGCCGCGTACTTCAACGAAATAGGGCGC
>JAJFJI010000229.1 GCA_021774205.1 Nitrosomonas sp. | reverse complement strand
TGTCAATTTTTATGGATTCAGGGGGAGCCGTTACCGCTAATTTTTGATATAGATGATAAAGTTTATACAAGCCAAGGGATCACTTCATTTGCTTTGAAGCGACTTGAAGTGATTGGTTTGATAATGTATGAACCCCGTGGTTTTGTTAAAAAAAGATTGGGCAAACACACACGTTTGTTTTATGCCGGTATGCCAACAAAAATCAGGTTCTCTAATGAAATAAATAATCAATTGTATTTGGGTCACGTGTTGCTGACAAATACCGGAAAAGAAATGGCGCATTCATTGAGTGCCCAAAGAAATCAGCTATTTTATGAATATGTTATTGGCAGATGGTTCAATCAAGGGCTAGTGTTGTCATCGATTCAGATTAAGTCGCGTAAATACACTACAAAACAAGAATTACCCGATAATCGTTAACATTGGTATAGGTAGGGCCGGTAATAACTAAATCACCCAGTTTATCAAAGAAACGGTAGGTGTCATTATTGGCAAGCAGCGTTTTAGCGTTGATTCTAAGTTTTTTTGTTCGATCTAATGTCTCCGGTGTAATCATTGCCCCCGCGTTATTTTCAGTGCCGTCCATGCCATCTGTGTCACAAGCAAGCGCATAAACATTCTCGATGCCGTCAAGTTCAATGGCTAACGATAGTAAGAACTCTGTGTTACGTCCACCCCGTCCATTTCCTTTGACAGTCACGGTTGTTTCTCCACCAGAGAGCAGTGCAATGGGTGGTTTCCACGGTTGATGATGTTGCCGGATTTCTTTAACCAAAGCAGCGTAAGCCTTGGCAACTTCACGTGCTTCACCAGTTACGCTATCACCCAGTATCGCAGTAGCAATACCTTGACCTTGAAAAAATTTTTTCGCTGCTGTCAGTGAATGATTGGCGGTAGCGATGAGTCGGTTTTCAACGTTGTTAAAAATAAATGAACCTGGTTTAGGCGTTTCATCCAGTTTCTGTTGAGAGCCATCGGTTAATACCTTTCTGACGTTATTGGGTATCTTTATTTCATAGCTTTCAAGTATTGCCAGGGCGTCAGCGTAGGTTGTTGGGTCGGGTGTGCATGGGCCTGACGCAACATGGGTTGGGTTGTCGCCGGTCACGTCGGAAATAATCAGTGCAAGTATCGGTGCCTTACAGGCGGCTGCGAGTTTTCCACCCTGTATAGCCGATAAATGTTTGCGTACCGTATTGATCGCTTGAATTGAAGCGCCGCAGCGAAGCAGTTGCCGTGTTACATCTCTTAGATCGTCCATCGAAATTTTATCGATCGGTAACGATAGTAGGCTTGAGCCGCCGCCACTAAATAGGCATAGTAACAGATCGTTGCAGCTAAGTTCTTGAACTTTTGTAAGGATCTTGCGTGCAACCTGTTCACCCTTCTCGTCAGGTAGCGGATGACCCGCTTCAATAACCGTGATTCGCCTGGTTGGCATGCCATGGCCATAGCGTGTGACCACGATGCCATCAAGCGCTGCATCGTCCGGCCAGTGATTTTCTGCCACAACTGCCATGGCTGCGGCGGCTTTTCCTGCACCAATCACTAGCGTACGACCTTTAGGGGATTCAGGTAGATGCTGGGGAATTAAATCTGCCGGGTTGGCGGCATTGACCGCAGCTTTGAAACTGTTTATCAGGAGTTCACGCGGATTCATTGTTTATTTTTATGACGATGAATTGAGTATCCCTTTTAAGTAATGACCGGTAAAGCTAGCTTTGTTAGCGGCAATAATGCTCGGGGGGCCTTCGGCAATTATCTGACCGCCACCATCGCCACCTTCTGGACCTAGGTCAACAATCCAATCAGCCGTTTTGATGACATCAAGGTTATGCTCGATGACCACCACGGTATTGCCATGATCACGCAATCGATGCAACACTTTCAGCAATAAGTCGATATCCTGAAAGTGGAGCCCAGTCGTGGGTTCGTCAAGTATATAAAGCGTGCGCCCAGTATCGCGTTTGGACAGTTCTAGTGACAGCTTGACCCGTTGTGCTTCTCCTCCAGATAGCGTTGTTGCAGATTGTCCTAAAGTAATGTAGCCCAGTCCAACATCCAGCAGCGTTTGCAGTTTTCGCGCTACCGTTGGAACCGGATTAAAAAACGCGAAGGCATTCTCCACGGTCATTTGTAAAATTTCGTTAATATTTTTACCCTTGTACTGGATTTCCAGTGTTTCACGGTTGTAGCGCTTGCCATGACAGACGTCACAGGTTACATAAATGTCTGGTAAAAAATGCATTTCTACCTTTATAACGCCATCTCCCTGGCATGCTTCACAGCGTCCACCTTTAACATTGAATGAGAATCGGCCAGGCGCGTAACCGCGTTCGCGTGCTTGAGGGACACCAGCAAACAGTTCGCGGACGGGGGTAAATAATCCGGTATAAGTGGCTGGGTTGGAACGCGGCGTGCGACCGATGGGGCTTTGGTCTATATTGATGACTTTGTCAAAAAAAGCCAGCCCTTCAATGGACTTATGTGGCGCTGGCTCAGCATTGCTGGCATAAAGGTGCCGCGCCACAGCGCGGTAAAGGGTTTGATTGATTAGTGTTGACTTACCAGAGCCGGATACACCAGTAATACATATGAATAGGCCTGCCGGCAGCGTGAGGTCGACGTTCTTTAGGTTATTACCCGATGCGCCAACAATGCTAAATAAGCGATCATCTTTTGGTTCGGTCCTTTTCTCAGGGAGCATGATTGATAGCTTGCCGGAAAGATAGTTGCCCGTTAGTGAATCGGTACATTCTTTTATTGCATGGGGCGTACCCTGGGTAATGACATGTCCGCCGTGTTCGCCTGCGCCTGGCCCCATATCGACAACATAATCCGCCAGTTGGATAGTTTCCTGGTCATGCTCGACTACGATTACACTGTTGCCAAGATCCCTCAGGTGCTTGAGTGTGTCCAGCAGACGTCCATTGTCACGTTGATGCAAACCGATAGAAGGTTCATCCAAGACATACATGACGCCGGTCAATCCGGAGCCAATTTGGCTGGCGAGGCGGATTCGCTGCGATTCTCCGCCAGATAATGTATCCGCAGAACGGGCTAGCGTCAAATAGTCCAGGCCGACATTATTAAGAAATTGCAGGCGACTGGAAATTTCTTTAATAATTCGCTCTGCAATAGATTGTTTATGACCCGCCAGTTTCATTTCATCAAAAAATGCTTTGGCCTGTTTCAAAGGTAAGGCATTAATTTCATAAATAGCGCGTTCATTGACGAGCACATGGCGCGCCTCACGGCATAGGCGGGTTCCCTTGCATTCGGGGCAAGTCTGGGCATTAAGATATTTGGCTAATTCTTCACGGACAGCTTGAGATTCTGTTTCCTTGTATCGACGTGTCAGGTTGGGGATAATTCCTTCAAATAAGTGTTTTTGTCGGTATTTGCGCTTCGTTTCATTTAGATAGGTGAACTGGATTTTTTCTTTGCCAGACCCATGCAGAATAATATGTTGAATATTTTCGTTGAGCGCTTCGAATGGGGTTTCTAGATCAAACTCATAATGTTCGGCAAGACTCGCTAGCATTTGGAAATAAAACTGATTTCGCCGGTCCCAGTTTTTGACAGCGCCCGATGCAAGTGACAGATGCGGAAAAGCCACTACGCGAGCTGGGTCAAAAAAAGTGATTTGTCCCAGACCATCGCATTTAGTGCATGCTCCCAGTGGATTATTAAAGGAAAATAATCGTGGTTCCAGTTCTGATAAAGAATAACTGCATACGGGACAACTGAATTTTGCGGAAAAGAGATGCTCGTGATCGGTATCCATTTCTACCGCCAGGGCGCGACCATCCGCATGCCGCAGGGCTGTTTCAAACGATTCAGCTAATCTTTGCTTGGCATCGGGTGAAACTTTTAGCCGATCTACGACGACTTCTACGGTATGTTTCTTTGTCTTGTGCAATTTTGGCAATGTATCGATATCACATACCTCACCATCTATTCGTAAACGGACAAAACCCTGCGCACGTAACTCATCAAACAAATCCGTATGTTCACCTTTGCGTCCAACGATAACTGGTGCAAGAATCATTAGCCGGGTATTGAGCGGTAATTGCAAAACATGATCAATCATTTGCGATACACTTTGCGCCGTCAATGTGATGTTATGATCAGGACAGTGCGGGTCGCCAACACGTGCAAATAACAAGCGCAAGTAATCATTGATTTCTGTCGCCGTGCCGACCGTGGAACGTGGGTTATGTGAGGTTGCCTTTTGTTCAATTGCGATGGCAGGGGATAATCCTTCGATTAGATCTACATCAGGTTTTTCCATCAATTGTAAAAACTGACGTGCATAGGCTGACAATGATTCTACATATCGCCGCTGACCCTCTGCATAAAGCGTATCAAATGCAAGGGAGGATTTACCTGACCCAGAAAGCCCCGTAATGACGATTAAATGGTTACGTGGCAGATCAAGATTAATGTTTTTAAGGTTGTGGGTACGAGCGCCCCGAATTTTAATAAATTCCATTAGCTACCTAATAGCGAGTCAACCTGCTAATATACCCAACTTTCCAGAAATCTCACAACCTGATTCATGTCTGCTTCATCATCTTCTGAAAAAATGTCGCCATTGGAATTACGCGCCACAGCCGGACTGGCGGGCGTTTATGGTTTGCGTATGTTTGGTCTGTTTATTATTCTGCCAGTATTTGCTTTTTACGCGGAGGATCTGCCCGGCGGAAACAACTATATGCTTATAGGTATTGCATTGGGTGCGTATGGATTGACGCAGGCAATTCTGCAAATTCCAATGGGCTGGTTATCTGATCGTATCGGTCGCAAGCCAGTCATATATATTGGTTTAATACTCTTCGCCATTGGCAGTTTTGTTGCGGCAATCGCGACTGATATGTACTGGGTAATTTTTGGTCGTATTATCCAGGGCGCAGGGGCAATTTCAGCTGCAGTGATGGCGCTTGCGGCCGATTTGACCCGCGAAGAACATCGAACTAAGGCAATGGCGACGATTGGCATGACGATTGGAACTGTATTTGCACTCTCGCTAATTGTCGCACCTGCATTAAATCAATTAATTGGCGTGCCTGGTATTTTTGCTATGACAGGTGTGCTGGCGTTGCTGGCGATGCTAGTAGTGAAAAAATTTATTCCCAATCCAACAATCAGCCGTTTTCATTCTGATACGGAAGCTTCAGCTGGAAGCTTCCGGAAAATACTGAGTAATACACAATTACTGCGCCTGAATTACGGCATTTTTTCATTGCACGCGGTACTGATGGCGTTGTGGCTGGTGGTGCCGCTATCATTGCGCAACGCTGGTTTGGATGTGAATGATCACTGGCACATATACTTGCCAGTGTTACTTTTGTCGATGATCTTGATAGTTCCTGCTATTATTTACGGCGAAAAAAAGGCAAAACTCAAGCCCATATTTACCGCAGCGGTCGCATTATTGTTGATAGGGCAGGGGCTATTGGCGGTTACATTTAATTCGATATGGGGTACGGCGATGGCTTTGCTGGTATTTTTTACGGCATTTAACCTGTTGGAAGCCAGTTTGCCATCGCTGATTTCAAAAATTGCGCCCGTCGGTGCAAAAGGAACCGCGATTGGTGTATACAGCAGTACGCAATTTCTAGGTGCTTTTCTTGGTGCTACCGCAGGGGGTTATTTGTTTGAGTACCATGGTGTTTACGCATTGTATATATTTTGCGGGTTATTAGTCATGATTTGGTTGGTGTTGGCCATCACCATGCAGGCACCGGCTGCGGTACGCTCAAAAATGTACCAAGTGCAAGAAATGGATTTCGTTACGGCCAATGGCTTGTCTCAAGAGCTGGCGGCACTATCTGGTGTGAATGAGGCGCTGGTGTTGGCAAACGAGAGAGTTGCTTATTTGAAGGTTGATATGCAGGGTTTTGATGAGGAAGGCGTTGTTAAATTGCTAGGGGAGAATGCGTAAATGGCATCAATCAATAAAGTAATACTCATTGGTAACTTGGGTAAAGATCCGGAAACTCGTTACATGTCCAATGGCGAAGCTGTCACCAATATTACCGTGGCGACAACAGATACTTGGAAAGATAAAAATGGTGAAAAACAGGAAAAAACCGAATGGCACCGTGTTACGTTTTATAGAAAACTTGCCGAAATTGCCGGCGAGTACCTGAAAAAAGGTCGCCAAGTATATATCGAAGGCCGGTTAGAAACCCGCAAATGGACCGATAAGACAGGAAATGAACGTTATACGACAGAAGTTATTGCAACGGATATGAAAATGTTGGGGAGCCGGTCTGGCAGTGGCAGTTTTGAAACCAATGAACCCGCAGCAGATAGCTCGACTTCGAGTCCGCCTGCCAAACAGCCCGATTCCGTCAAGCGTGGAAGTGGGTTTGACGATATGGAAGATGATATTCCATTCTAGACATTTGTTTATGTAGATCGGATGACTTTGGCATGGAAAGTTACTGATGAACCCGATACTTAAAGGAATTGATATCTGACGAATGTGTAAATTTTAATTTTTTTATGCGGCCGCCGACAGCTTCGGCGATTCGCCGAAATTCAACAGCAAGTATATCTTTTGGGACAATAAATGTTTGGTGACTCCCAGATTTGTAGTAAACAATAATCCGCATGACGTTATTCCTAGTTAGTATCGTTAGTGTTGGCTTGTGACACTATTCAACGACAGCAGAAATTTAAACTTTAGTTTGTATCTCAGTCTTGAAGGTGTGCTAACAGGAATATTCAGGAATTAGCTGGCTGTATTTGAAGAGATTAATAAGGAAGCATCGATAATTTTTATCTTTTTATGCAGCAATGCCTAATCAGGTAGAACTAATTTTTTTATTGCGCGTTATCCTTGTCAGCGCTGACATGCCAGCGCGTGGACATACCCGCGATCATATGATCATTGACATGGCAATGAAACAGCCAGTCACCAGGAGAGCGCGGTTGCATATCTACCGAAATCATGCTGGCAGGTAGTATTTCAATGACATCGGTACGTCGGCCATGATCCAGTATTGTTTGCCCGTGCCAATGAACAGTATGAATGTCCACTTCATTGCCGAGTGCGACGAGGTGCCAGCGGATGCGTTCTCCCAGGCTGGCTTGGTAACCTGTGAGATTGCCGAATATCCGTCCGTTAATGGCATGTTTAAGTCCGCTTTCTTCTTCATTCTCTTCATCGAAAATCATGAACAATGCAGTGAAAGCCTGGTCGATATCACGTGGCGTAGGGTCAGAAGTTGAACGGGCCATTCCTTTTCGGGTGACAACGATAGTGCCGATGAGGCCAAGATTCATTTCCTCTTCTGCCATGACATGAGAGTGATAAAGCCAGGCGATTGATGAAGGATCATTGGGTCCAGGCCCAGCGGCTTCATCCACTTTCCAGGTGTATGTATAGCGCTTCCCAGGTGATATCATCGCGCCCTTGCCGCCATCTGCGCCTTCATTATCCTTGTCATATAAAACGCCGTGTGGATGAATGGAAAGTGGGCGATCTGTCTTATTCAGAAAATGAACTCTGATCGTGTCACCGACTTCAGCGCGTAACTGAGGCCCCAAAATTCCCATCCATTCTGGTTGCGGTAGTGGTGTTATATAACGATCATCTTTGTAGCCGATGTACCGGTATTTTGTATAGGTTAGTGTTTTTCCCCAAACACCCAGTCCATTATCCGGATGAATCAAATTGCGGCCAGAAGGCGCGTAATTCCAGGGCAATTTTTCTGCGGCAATCCAATATTCTCTCTCTGTTGCTTGTGTCGGCAAAGTCGTCAGGCTAGTCATTACCAGGACAGCTAGTGTGTAAAGGTTTTTTGTGTAACTAAATTTCATGGTTTTAATTTTATTGAATGGATGCTGCTTGGCTGTATCTGTTTGGTAAACAAGCGTGTTGGTTTGCCAATCTGGTGAGGGTTTTCACACCTGTGTTAAAAGTGGCCAAATTGGAACGATCCAGCAGTGTAAATGGTTTGCCAGAAAATTTGCAGTAGAATTTGACAGCAAAAAAATCGTTGTGATTTATGCAGTCTATTGGACAAATAACCATGTCAGCATTTTCAAGGTGTGTATATAAATGATTCATATTGTTCTCCAGGCTCCCGCGATAAATCAAGAGGCGGGCACCTAATGATGTTATCAAACGACTGTATTCCGGGTAAAGCGCTGCGCGTCCACCCACACATAAAATAGATTGTCCTACAAGGGCGTTTTTACTTGAATATCGGTTGGGTTGTATTTTATTGTGAGCAGGATGATCAGCGGCATTTGTTTTAATCACCGGCGTTCGGTCTTGGTCATTTGTTATTTCTGGTGTAGTGTCTGCCTGCTGTTTCTGGAGGCAACTGTCAATCAGTTGAGTCTGATCATTTACGGCTTCAATTTTTTCAAAATGAAGCGCTGTTTTTTTTTCGCCTGGTTTGTTGGCTAAGTCCCTGTTACGATATTCTGGCGATTTAACGAGGTGTTTAAATTTTTCCTGTAAATGTAGCAGAAAATGTGTGGGAAGCAGTCGCCAGCGCTTGGTTTTATTTGTAACCGTCTCTTGGAGCAGGTTACAGGCCATTTCTTTGATGCCCAGCAAATAAGTTAAGAGAATATAGTTGTTGCGCGTTGTTTGTGGAATCAGGAAAGTTGCAGTGATGACTAAAGGTGTTTTTTTGAAAAGTTTCACAGCCCAAACCTCCTTGCAAGTCAAATAAAAAATTTGGCTGGCTTGCCCGGGAGGAGTGGGCTGGCTGGCTAAAATGCCACTGGCAAAGGAGAGAATCCCAGCGGCAGAAAAAAAGTAAAATTACATCTGACTTTGCAGCCAGTTCTGAATACCGACTTTATTCATGACTTCCAGTTGAGTTTCGAGCCAGTCGATATGCTCTTCAGTATCTTCTAAAATACGTTCAAAAATCTCACGTGAAACATAATCCTTTGCGGTTTCACAGGCAGTAATCGCGGCAATGAGTGTTTCACGCGCGGCCAACTCAAGCTTTAAATCGCAGGCGACACACTCTTCAGCTTTCTCGCCAATCAGCAGTTTGCCCAGTTCCTGTAAGTTTGGCAGGCCTTCCAGGAGTAAAATACGCTCGATCAATGCATCTGCGTGTTTCATTTCCTCGATAGACTCATCGTATTCATGTTTACCCAGCGATTCAAATCCCCAGTTTTTATACATGCGCGCATGAAGAAAATACTGGTTGATGGCAGTGAGTTCATGTTGCAGTTGGCGATTTAACCAGTTGATAATATCTGTATTTCCTTTCATATTTTTGCCTCCTCAGGCGAGAATCTCGTATTAAACAAGTGGGTTTAGAAAGAAGATGTAATGCCAGATCTTTTTTTCGCAAGTGATTGCTCCAGCACCGCCTTTGCGTGGCAGGCGCAAGCACCGCATTGTCCGGCGACACCCAGGCAAGTTCTCAAATCACGCATTCGGCCAGCCCCTTGATTGACCGCCTTTCGGATTGCGTTATCGGTAACTCCCTTGCAGATACAAATATACATGATCAGCGCCTCAAGTCTACTATTTAGTCAAGATCAGCTTGCCGTTACGAGTACGGCGCAAGTGGTATTGTTCTCCCTGGTGCTGGATAAATACCACATCTCCATTCGTAAACAGGGCATTGCTATCAATAGTTTTGTTTTTACTCGGCACAGAAAATGGATATGGGTTAAACGCGCCTGCTGAAACTATGCTTGAATTGTCCATAATTAGATCACCATTAATAATGAGAATGATTCTTATTATATTCTATTTTTTAAGGAATGCAACATTTAATTAAAAAAATCAGCAGAGAGAGGATGGCTTTGAATGTCTGATATCTATCCAATACTTTTGATTTTAAACACTATTACAAATCTTATCCGAGGCCACGGCAGATCAGTTGTCATTCTTGATTCGTGACCTGACCTGCTGACCTACGATCTGATCCGATTGGCTCCTTGAATTCTCCCTTTTATTTTTATACATGTTACGCTAGCCCTGCGATGCATTTATATACCTATTCCCTAGCCATACCTGCCCAGCCGCGACTGACTGGTCTATCACGATGAATGATTATCCGGTCATTAGCTGGCAAGAAGCTGGAGAAGAAAAATCAGCTCGCTGGCGTTCGGAAAATGGGTCACCACCGCCCAGGCGCGTGCTGATTGCCGATGATCGCACGACAGCGGATACCGCCTATCGCCAGGCCTGCGAGGGTAACGCCCTGTTGTGGCGTGGAGATTTTCAGAATGCTCGCCAATTGTTGCAAGCTATAGCACGGCGCATTGATAAAAAGCCGCGCGATCGTAAAAAAAAGAAAGTAGCTCACACACCTGCCGAAGTCTTTCATTTGCATCGCCAAGCGCAATCGCAGCGCACCCGCACCTTGGGCATGTTGCTGTTACCTTTCGATGCAGACCACAGTGTACCTTTGCGCCGCGCACCCGATGTGCGTTCGGCTTGTATAGACGCTTATGGCGCGGGTACAGAACCCTACATTGCTTCGTTACGTGGCCTTCAGGGACTCATCGGTGCATACGAATGGCGCAAAAAAGGTGTAGAGATTCCCGCATTGGGTATTCGTATTTATCCGCATTATGGTGTGTTCTCGCCAATACGCAGCGAGTACGTAAGGCTAGTAGTCAAAGCTCCTTTGCCTAGGCTAACCATGACACAGTCTGTCGTGTTCGATATCGGTACAGGAACGGGCGTACTGGCCGCTGTGCTGGCAGGTCGAGGCATTAAGCGCATTATCGCTACTGATCAGGATTTACGTGCGTTGAACTGCGCGCGCGAAAATTTGACGCAACTGGGTTTCATTGAGCAGGTTGATTTGGTGCAAACAGACCTCTTTCCCGAGGGGCAAGCCGTATTGATAGTGTGCAATCCGCCGTGGATTCCGGCGCGGCCAAGCTCACCACTAGAACACGCCATATTCGATCCGGAAAGCCGTATGCTAAAAGGATTTCTCAACGGACTCACTGCTCACTTGGCGCCGGGCGGTGAGGGCTGGTTGATTCTCTCTGATCTTGCCGAGCACCTGGAATTGCGTACTCGTGCTGAATTGCTTGCGACTATTGACGCAGCGGGATTGAAGGTGCTGAGCAAATCCGATGTAAAGCCACATCATCCTCGCGTCTCGGATACCAGTGACCCGCTACACGCCGCGCGTGCAGCAGAACTCACGTCATTGTGGCAGTTAACAGCAAAATAACTGTTGATATCGAATAGTCGGTCTATTTCTATAGTTCAGTGTATTTCTTTGCGATGCCTTTTGATTTTGTAACAGGATACTTTAGGGCGTTTTTTTCAATCTTCTCGAGCACGATTTGTTTAACATTAAAATCGTACTTTTCAGCCAACAGGAAAGCAAACGTAAAAACATCTGCAAGCTCCTCCTTCACTTTATCAGTATCTGCTTGTTCAGAAGATTTCCATAGAAAAGCTTCCAGAAGTTCACCGGCTTCAATATTGATCGCCAGCGCGAGATCTTTTGGATTGTGGAATTGCGCCCAATCCCGCTCATCACGAAATTTATGTAATGCTTCAGTTAATTCTTTAATGTCGTTCACTAGTACTCCGTCAAGCAGATGATATGATGCGAGTTGGGTGTTGGCTAATGGCAGTTGCGATAGCTTAAGAAAGGTTTTCAAACAGTCTCGCGGCGCCAATATTCACGATCTTCACTAACAAAAAGAAGCGGTAGGTTACATCTTCAGTGCCCTGACAGTGCATCAGGATGTCTCGCGTACACTGGCGCAGGTGATGCATAGCGGGGCAGTCGGGTCAATTTTTAACCGCCGTGGATCAATGTCCTCCTCGCAAGATTGGCAAGTGCCATAGTCGCCAGAAGCGATGCGGACAAGCGCCATCTCGATGCGCTGCAGCTGAATATTCCGCCGTCGCCGCGTCTCAATGGCCATGGCTTGTCCCTGCATCGCATCCATACGCGACAGACGACCAACGCTAGCCTGGTCTAGTTGTACGGGTTTTGCGTTATCGCGCACTGAATCTGCATCAGCACGCAGATCTTCATGCATTCGTTCGAGTCTTTTCTTGAAGTCGTGGAGTTCCTGTGTATTCATGTCGGACAAGTAGCAATTAATAAGCGATTAAGTATATTAAAGAGTTGGGAATTGGTCTGGCCAAACAAAGTCCTCCAGGAGTCGGATTTTTTAGGGGGCATGTCTAAGAGTCAGGTCTCGTATCGAGTTGCAAAAAAACCACTGATAGTATAAAAAAACTATAAAATCAAGCCGTTTAAGAAAATAGATAGAAAATGCTCGACTTCGGGTGCTAATATAATACATATTGATATCAGCGCTTAATTTTTCATCATAAAATGGTTTGAAAAATTAAATTCATTGGCCCGATGATCTGGTTTAGCTGTTAGTGGCGTTCGTCTTGCTGGTCACAAATACATTTTACCTTTTCTTATGTACACGCTTACTTACTTAAATTTTTAAGATTATCGGTTCGATACATTAAGTTGGCTGTGCAGCTTTTAACTAAAGATAAAGTTTTATGCAGTGGTTCCGTAAGATCAAGAAAGTAGTCTTTTTTAAATTGAATTCATATTGATAACTTAAGTAATTAAAAAGTTGAATAACTACCGCAAAAAAATATGGATAAGCCGCTTGGCTCCTTTGATTCAAGCTAGTGGTTTGTCTCATCTTTTTCGTCCCTTTTACGGGGGCATGGGGCATATCCTGACTTTTCATCGGGTGATACCGCCCCTTGCTAGCCCCAGGATTCATAATCATCAAGGCCTGGAAGTGAGCCCGGAACACCTGGAGGAGGTAATCCGATATTTTGTGAAAAGGGACTACCAATTTTTTTCCCTGGATCAATTGCAGGCAGCGTTGGATCGGGGCAATGTCGATCAAAAGTTTGTGGTTTTTACCTTTGATGATGGCTATCAGGATGTTTGGCAATATGCCTACCCGATTTTTCAGCAGTACAAGGTTCCTTTTGCTATTTATATCGCTACTAATTTTCCTGATCATACGGCTATTCTCTGGTGGTACATGCTGGAGGGTTTTGTGTTGCGAAAAGACCATATTTCTTTTTGTTTGTCCGGGAAAACTTATGATATTTCCTGTTCCAATCGGGAAGAGAAAGAAGCGGCATTTGCCAATCTTAGGCAGATTATCCTTAATGAGCCTGACCAGCTCAGGTTGCCGGGTATCTTGAATACTATCTTTGGGGACTTGTATTCTGCTTTGATGCAGGATTCGCAATCCTTATCTCTAAACTGGGAGCAGATACGCAGCCTGAACCAGGACCCGCTTGTGACCATTGGCGCACATACGGTCAATCACTATCCGCTTTCTCAGCTAGATGAATCCATGCTCCAGGAAGAAGTGGAAGGCTCACGATTAAGGATTGAGCAGGAAATTCAGACCCCCGTTCGTCATTTCGCTTACCCATTTGGCAAGAAAGGAGAAGCTTCGCGCCGCGAATTTGAGTTTGTCCAGCGGGCAGGGTTTTTAACGGCGACTACTACACGTATCGGCAACATTTTTCCGGCGCACAAAGATTTTCCGACCGCTTTACCCAGGATTAGTATCAATGAAGTAAGTCGCTCACCCGTGCTAACTTTGCAAACAACGGGTTTAATCCCTTTTGTGGTGAATCGTGGGAGGCGAGTGATTACCGACTAATGATTAATGCAAAACGGGTTAATGGTCGCCAGAAAAGAATGCTGATACCGGATTGTTTCGGTTATAAACAGTCAGTGACTGGGATTTGTTTGGTCCCTTTTCTCTGGTTGCATGACTTCTTTATAAACCGTAAGTGTTTGCTTCGCGATGCTATCCCAGCTATATTGCTTTAGTAGTTGTTTTTTTCTATTTTCTTTTTCAAGCACATTATCTTCTTGGCAAAATCGCTTTAACTTTTCTGCCAGTTCATTGATATCACCTAACTTATAGTAGTGCTCTTGATTTAATCCGATTTCTAGGTTTGGGGGGATATCGCTAGCTATCGTATTTAAACCATAACTTAGTGCTTCCAGCAGCGCTATTGGGAAGCCTTCTTTCGCTGATGGCAGAACAAATAAATTAGCATGGCTATACAGCTCGGCTAATTCTTTTCCAGTTCGGAAACCCAATGAGATTACATTTTTTGTATTCTCAATCTTATGTAAAACTTTTTTTTCATGTTTATTAGGGTGGTCTGAGCTTCCTACGATCACCAGCTTCCAATTGTCTAGATTTGCATTTTCAAAAGCTTCTATCAAATCAAAATGTCTTTTGTCCGGGTCTATTCGACTAACTAATAGTATGTATTTACCAGGCACTAAATTGCAATTGCGAATAAAATCTGTTTCTTCAATTATTATAGGCGGATCTATGCCATTTTTAATAACGGCCAATTCTTTTTCGTATTTGGTTTTTAGCTTATTTGCAACACTATGAGAAACGGCTATACATTTATTCGCATATTTCATGGCCCATTTTTCTCCTAAGAGAAGGATCGTCTTCGCAAAGAGCCCAAATTTTTGTCTTTCATGATCCACGCCATGAATGGTTACGATGACTCGCTGATTAAACAGGCGAAGTAAAGGCACCCAGAAAGATGGCCCAATGGCATGCACATGAACGATATCTGGTTTTTTAAATATAGCGAATGATACGCCAAGAAAGGTGTGAACAAATGTCTCTATGCCACCAATCTTTGGCGCCCAAATTCGCTTTAATTGAACGTCTTGCCATGAGTTGCCGGGGTAATGCTTCATATAGGGAGATCTCACTACTACCGTTACTTGGCATCCATATTTTGCGAGTAGTGGGTAAAGGTGTTCTGAATGCTTTTCAATTCCACCTTGTACGTTAGGAAATCCTCTTAGACCAACAACAATAATTCTCATATGTTTATTTTTTATAAATTAACACCCAATTTTGAATAAAGGATTTGTAGCCGCTGCGAATAATTTTTAACGGTGTATTCATTTTCAACCCATTGTCTTGCTGTTTTTCCCATTTCAATCACAGCGTCATCTGTCATGTTTTTGAATTTTATTAGCGCATTCTTTAGGCTTTCAATATTACCTGATTCAAATGTGACGCCTGTTTCGCCTTCTCTAATAAGTTCTGGTATTCCGCCAATTTTTGCGCCAATGACGGGTCTACCTAGCGCGTATGATTCCATGATACATATCGGTGCATTTTCATAACATTCCGATGGCAGTACGACTGCTCTTGCGTTGCGTATTACCTTGTGGAGTGCTTCTCCAGCTTGATAACCCAAAAAATCTACATTCGCATCTAGGCTTGAAGCCAAAATCTTTAATTCTTCTTCCAGTGGTCCATTGCCAATAACCTTTAAATCTACATTTGCTTCATGTGCTGCATGTATTAGTGTTTTTATTCCTTTTTCACGTGAAAGCCTACCTAAATATACAAAATATTTGCCAGGTTGATAATTTGGCCTTAGTAAGTCCACGTCAACGAAATTAGGTATATGGGTTAAGCGATCCGGCTCCCATCCCCATTCTGTAAATTTTTTAATAAAAAATTTACTCGGCACAATAAAAGTGTCGATATTTTTATTATAAATACTAGACATCCTGTGTACGAGCGCTTCTACAAAAACGAGTGAACTTAAAGCATAGGAATCTTTCATGCATTTATTAATAGCAACATTATAAATGCGACCGCCCTTGCATTTTTCGCATACACCGTTTGGACTAAGCATTAAATAAGCTGGGCATAATAGTTTGAGATCATGCAATGTCATCACCGTTGGTACGTCATTCTTTTTTAATACCGGCAATATAGAAGGAGATAAGTGATGATATATATTGTGTAGATGGGCGATGTCTGGTCTGGTGGCATCGACTAATGATTGTAGTTTATTTTTTGCTTCCCAAGAATAAATGATCTTAAGGCCATTAATAAAATTAGTATGCCAGCTACTGTTGGCATCATATTCTATTTTACTGGCAAAATAATTTTGCCATTCTATCGTTTCGTTTTTTTCATGTTTCATGCTGAAAGGTGTAACTGTCCATCCGAGCCTTTCAAATATTTTATTCTGTTCCAGAAAGACAACCTCAGCACCCCCTCGTCGATAAAAATAATTGTTAATAGATAATAAATTTGGCATGTTTTATTTGATATCTTGGTTTATGGGACTGCTAGGGTTCTTTTGTCAGATATAAGTAGGTGGCAGACTTATGCGCCTGCTCGGATGAATTATTGGACCTAGGTCCAATAATAGGCCAGCATTGCTAATAAGCAAATGCCTTAGCAGTTTTTGCAAAACGCTTGTCGACACAGGCATGTAAGAGACAATATGTAATATTAAGCTAGATTTTAATTTGGTTAAGCGTCAATATAAGCATTTTTGCAGCTTATATTGAAGTTGGCTAGATAAACCTGAGATTAATTGAATAACCATTGCCCTAAGCGGCTGTTGTTCAGTCTTTGGCTTTGTTTGATGACGTTCATCCACCTGCAGATGCTAATCATTGGTTTTTGGGAATATGGTGCGCAAATTATATAGTCGGCTTTGATGTTCGTTCAATGCACACGCCAAGTTTTTGAACTCCACGTATAATACCCAACTTGGCGACACGAACTTTTACCCAGGGCGATTTGAATTCTGTCAGAATAGTTTGGGCAATATGTTCAGCCAGAGCCTCCAGTAAGGAAAAATGTTTTTTTGCCAGGATCTCGTTGATGCGTTTGGCGATTAGTGCATAATCCAGCGCATCCTGAATTTTGTCTGTGTGGCAGGCACGGCTGGAAGGTAGGGCGATTTCCAAATCAAGCTGGATGGTTTGGGCAACCTTACGTTCCCATGGATAAATACCGATCAGGGTTTTAACTTTAAAGTCATGCAGAAAAATGATATCCATTGTTTGGGATTAAATATTTTAATGTGCTTGTTGTAGCATGTATTGGTTGGTGGATTAATTGGAATCAATCGAAATTCGTAATTATTTAGTATCGTTCAGTAGCCGAACAGCTCCGAGATTCTATTCTATTTTGTATAGGAGGCGCTAATCTAGATGACTATGTTGGTTTTTATGCTGATAGCATATTTGCTTGGTTCTGTTTCCTTTGCGGTGATTGCTAGCTGGCTATTCAGGTTGCCGGATCCCCGTACTTATGGTTCAAAAAATCCGGGCGCGACCAATGTTTTGCGTAGTGGCAAGAAGGCAGCGGCAATTTTGACATTACTTGGCGATGCAGGCAAAGGTTGGTTGGCGGTAGTGTTAGCGCAGTACTTCATGCAATCCTGGAATTTGGCGGGCGAAGTCGTTGCTGTGGTGGCGCTGGCAGTTTTTCTTGGCCATGTTTTCCCCATTTTTTTGCGCTTCCAGGGCGGTAAGGGCGTGGCTACTGCAGTGGGTGTATTGCTAGGTTTAAATCTGTGGGTTGGTTTGTTGGCGATAATAACGTGGGTGCTGGTCGTGATGATCTGGCGTATTTCTTCGTTATCTGCTTTGGTGGCGGCGCTGCTTACCCCGGTTTATGCAGTGATTTTTCTTGGTTTTGACGTTAATGCACTAGCGATTCTGGTGATGTCACTTATATTAATCTGGCGCCACAAATTGAACATTGTTAATCTGATTGCTGGCAAGGAAAGCCGGGTTGGTGAGCGTCCCACTTCTTGACTATGGGTCATTGGGTGCTTTCAATAATTCCAAGTTCCATCTAGCTTTTACGGTAAAACTGTTGCCGGGTAGTTGATTGCTGATATCTGGCATTTGTAAACGCATTGCGCCTGCAAATGCAATCATAGCGCCATTATCTGTACAAAACTCAAGTGATGGAAAAAAAACAGTTGCACCTGCCAATTCAACTTTTTTTAAGAGTTTGTTACGTAACTGACGGTTAGCGCCTACGCCGCCTGCTACAATCAGTTGAGTAAGACCCGTCTGTTTTAGCGCAGCCAACGATTTTTCGGTTAGCACGTCAACTGCTGCATCTTGAAAAGCGAGTGCGATATCTGCGCATGTTTGTTGTGTAACCTCATTTTTTTTTGTTAATGTCAGTACTGCTGTTTTTAGGCCGCTGAAGCTGAAATTGAGATCACCGCTATGAAGCATGGGACGGGGAAGTGTAAAGCGTCCTGACTTTCCTTTCTCGGCAAGTTTTGATAATGCTGGTCCGCCAGGATAACCGAGTCCAAGCAGCTTTGCTGTCTTGTCAAAGGCTTCTCCCGCTGCATCATCAAGGGTTTCACCAAGTAGTCGGTATGACCCGACGCCACGAACTTCCATTAATTGGGTGTGGCCGCCAGAAACCAGTAGTGCAACAAACGGAAAATCAGGTGATGGGGTGGAGAGTAGCGGTGATAGGAGATGCCCTTCGAGATGATGAATGCCCAGTGTGGGGATTTTTAATGCAAAGCCAAGTGCGCTGCCAATACTTGCGCCTACTAATAATGCGCCCGCTAATCCAGGGCCTTGTGTATAGGCGATTGCGGCAAGGTCTTGCAGACTGTGTTCTGACGCAGATAGGGTCTGCTTGATGAGCGGAATTACTCGGCGAATATGGTCGCGCGAAGCAAGCTCTGGAACCACGCCACCGTATTCACTATGCATTTCAGTTTGAGAGTAGAGCGTGTGATTTAGCAGGCCGCGCTTGGTATCGTAGAGCCCGATGCCTGTTTCATCGCAGGAGGTTTCAATGCCAAGAACTATCATGAAAGTTGTAAAAAGTTATTTATAAAACGATTTATGGTGATAAAATAGAGGGTTGTTTGCCGTCCATCCTATTGTTTTGCATGGGTGCACGAAGAGTAGTAGTAATATAATCAAAGGCTTAGCTATTTCTATATGCTATGTGTTTGCGGAATATTGCATTTTACTTGTACATGGCCAGTTAATGTATATTAATCGAGTCATGGGAAAAGTATAAGTTTAATAATCGGTGAGCGGTAAGCTGAATTGTTGCAGTTTTGATATTTTTTAACATAAACATTTATGAGGATGACTAGATTTTTATGACCACAATTAAAGTCAAGGAAAATGAGCCGTTTGAAGTCGCTATGCGCCGTTTTAAACGAACGATAGAAAAATCAGGACTGCTGACAGAATTACGGGCCCGTGAATTCTATGAGAAGCCAACTGCTGAGCGAAAGCGTAAACTTGCTGCGGCGGTGAAACGCACCTATAAACGCTTGCGTAGTCAGTTGTTGCCACCAAAGCTCTATTGACGGTTGTAAAAATAATTGTTGTCTCTTTGTAGGATAAATGCAAATAGCGCTTTGTTTCTGCAAAAGAACTACTTTTAGGTTGTCGTGTAATTGTAAATATTCTTTGTATTAATAAATTAAGCAGATACGTTTTTTTGTGAATTTGAAAGAGAAAATAGCTGAAGATATGAAGGCCGCCATGCGGGCAGGTGATACGCGGCGGCGTGATGCGGTTCGGTTATTGCAGGCGGCTATCAAACAGCGTGAAGTTGATACTCGCGCTGTGCAGAGTGATTCTGAAGTGATTGCGGTTATTGAAAAAATGCTCAAGCAACGCAGAGATTCCATTGCGCAGTATGAGGCTGCACAACGTTTGGACCTGGCTGACATTGAAAAATACGAGGTACAGGTATTGCATGCTTACATGCCACAAGCGCTGAGTGATGCAGAAGTAAAATCGTTAGTGGATGAAGTTATTTTAGCGACGGATGCCAAAGGGCAGAAAGATATGGGCAAGGTAATGGCAGCGCTAAAATCAAAACTTGCCGGGCGTGCTGATATGGCAAAAGTTTCTGCGTTGGTTAAAGAGAAATTTTCCAGCTGATTCTGGCGAAACAGTTGTGTTGCCAGTATTTATCTAGTGGCTGAATTGGATATTGGAGCAACTATTTTGATGGCCATATTTGGTTACATAATCTGACAAAACATTCGATCTCGTTATTATTTCGACTAATACATATTCGATGTTTATTCCCCCGTCGTTTGTTCATGAGTTGCTCGATCGTATAGATATCGTTGATGTCATAGATCGCCTGGTGCCACTCAAAAAGAAAGGCGCTAATTACGGCGCCTGTTGTCCGTTTCATAATGAAAAAACACCTTCATTTACGGTAAGTCCAACTAAGCAGTTTTATCATTGTTTTGGTTGTAGTGTGCATGGTAACGCCATTAATTTTTTGATGGAATTTAGTGGCATGAGCTTTGTTGAAGCAGTCACTGATTTGGCTGTGCAGGTTGGTATACAAGTACCGGTTCAGCACAAAGAAACTCAATCCAATATATCTAAGACTGATTCTCAAAATTCCTTGGTAAAGGAAGATGGCGCCCAAAGATATGCAGAAGAACGCCCAGAAAATCTATATGAAGTGATGAAGCTTGCCGCTCGGTATTATCAGGGGCAACTTAAGAATTCTGAAGAAGCGGTTGCTTATCTAAAAAAGCGTGGTTTAACAGGAGAAACTGCCGCTCATTTTGCAATCGGTTATGCGCCAAACGGATGGCAGAGCCTGGAAAGTGTATTTTCCAATTATCAGTCCGAGGCGGGCGCGGATGTGCTAATAAAAGCCGGGCTGGTGATAGAGAGTAGCGATCATAAATATTATGATCGCTTTCGTGAGCGTATAATTTTTCCTATCTTAAGTCTGAAAGGAATGATTGTTGGTTTTGGTGGACGGATATTGGGATTAGGCGAACCTAAATATCTAAATTCACCCGAAACACAACTGTTTGCTAAGGGACGTGAACTCTATAACTTCTTTTCTGCGCGTAGAGCAATTCGTGAAGCAGAGCGGGTGATAGTCGTAGAAGGTTATATGGATGTGGTGGCGCTCCATCAGCATGGCATCGAATATTCGGTGGCTGCATTGGGAACCGCGATTACGCCCTTTCATATTCAGAAACTTCTGCGGCAAACAGATAATGTAGTTTTTTGTTTTGATGGCGATAGTGCTGGTAAGAAAGCTGCGCAGCGAGCGATGGAGAATAGCCTGCCATATCTAATTGATGGTAAGAATCTTAGCTTTTTATTTTTGCCCGAGGGTGAGGACCCTGATAGCTACGTTCACCAAATTGGTAAAGAAGCATTTGAAGGTTTTCTTAAGAATGCGATTCCGTTATCAGTATTCCTGTTTAAAACGCTTCTTGTGCATGTGGATTTGCAAACAGACGAGGGTCGCGCCAAATTGGTGCGGGATGCAAAGCCGTTGTTAAAACAGGTGATCGCACCTGCGCTTGCATTGATGCTATTGAAGCGTTTGTCTGAACTTAGTAGCTTCAGTCAGAGCGAATTGGAAGAAATATTGCAAATCAAGCGGATTTCACCTTCCCGGGTTCGAGGTAAAGCGCCCCGGCCTCGGCCGATTACGCCTTTTCGTTGGCTGATACAAATTTTGTTGTATCAGCCAGTTTATTTTAAAAAACTTGATAAAAGCTTACTCGTCAATTTTGGAGGCATTCACGAAGAAGAAAAAGTGCTTGAAGCATTAATTGAAATTTTTGATACCCATCCCCATATTGTGGATGGTACCTCTGGGTCTTCGATTATGATCTATTTTCAAGACCATCCGCATCGGAGCGTGCTTGAAATTATCGAGAGTGAAACGCTTGAATGGGACAATGACATTGACTTGGAGGCCGAGTTTTCCGGTGCGTTGATGAGGATTCAGGAAATGCAACGGAAGCGCCGTATGGCTGAATTACATAGCAAGTCCTTAAATACGCTGACTATTGAAGAAAAACAGGAACTTAAAAGATTGGCAATGTCTTAAAATATTGGTGGATGTCAGTATTATTGAATTTTGGTATAATTTAAGGTTTTCGGCTTTAATTTATCCATACTTTATTTGGAACCAGGTAAATGGCAAAAGCAAAAATGGTGAAATCGGAAGCAGCAAAGATAGAAAGGGTGGGCGAAGCAGAAAATACTCAAAAACAAGCAGCAGTTGTTGAGGCGAACACGAAAAAATCGGCTGAAAAAACCAAAGTGGGCGTAAAAACCTCAACAAAGTCAGCTGCTAAACCATCGGTTAAAAAAACAACGGCTAAAGTTTCTACAGCGAAAGATAATTCTAGCCGTGTCAATAAAATTGCTGAAGCAGTCGATACCGTCAAGAAAATGAATCCAATTGCTGGAAAAAAAGCAAAAAATTCTAAAAAGAATAAAAATGCATCAGTAAAGGAAGAAATCAAGGATATTGATACCACGTCTCCCGTGCCTCAGGATATTGAAGCACGGCGTATGCGCCTAAAAAAATTAATCGTGCAGGGAAAGGAACGTGGCTATTTAACCTATGCTGAAATAAATGATCATCTTCCTGATGACATGCTGGATGCTGAGCAGATAGAAGGCATTGTAAGCATGATTAATGACATGGGCATTTCTGTCCATGATGAAGCACCCGATGCTGAAGCCCTATTGATGTCTGATGCTGCGTCGGCTGTAACCGACGAAGACGTGGCGGAAGAAGCAGAAGCGGCGCTTTCTACGGTTGATTCTGAATTTGGACGAACGACCGATCCGGTACGGATGTATATGCGGGAGATGGGTTCAGTCGGATTGTTGACACGCGAAAGTGAAATTGAAATTGCTAAGCGTATTGAGGGCGGCTTGAGGCATATGATTCAAGCTATTTCTGCCTGTCCGCCTATTATTGCCGCAATTTTAGATCTGGTTTCAGATGTTGAGCTTGAAGCCTTGCGTATTGATGAAATGGTGGATGGTCTGCTTGATGCCAATGCTGAGGATATTATTAATGAAGAAGTATTCGATGAGTCGTTGGAGTCAGCATTGGGTTCTGGTGGTCTGGAAGATGAAGATGGAGAGGCGCTTGCTGAAGCAAATCTACTTAAATTAAAAATTGACGCGCTGGCGCGTTTTGCAGTGATTCGTCAGATATACGATGAAATGCAAGCGATCCTGGTAAATGAAGGATCGCACAGCAAAGAATACCAGGCGTTGCAGGAAAAAATTTCAGCTGAGCTCATGGGTATTCGTTTTTCCGCCAAGCTGGTGGAAAAATTATGTAATACTCAGCGCCGACTCGTCAGTGATGTGCGTAAATTTGAGCGTAAAATCATGGAGCTGTGCGTTAAAAAGGCAGGGGTGTCTAGAAGTCATTTTATCAAAGTATTTCCTGGTAATGAGACAAATCAGGAATGGGTAGCGCAAGAGATAGAATCTAATAAGCCCTATAGTCAGACGCTTCAGCATTATCGGCCAGCAATCATAGAGCAGCAGCAGAATCTATTGTCTCTTAAAGAGAAAATTGGGATTCCAATCAAAGATCTGAAAGAAATTAACCGTAAGATGTCAACCGGTGAAGCAAAGGCGCGTCGTGCCAAGCGTGAAATGACGGAAGCCAATTTGCGTTTAGTAATTTCCATCGCTAAAAAATATTCCAATCGCGGGCTGCAGTTTCTTGATCTGATACAGGAAGGTAACATTGGTTTGATGAAAGCCGTGGATAAATTTGAGTATCGGCGAGGTTACAAATTTTCAACCTATGCGACTTGGTGGATTCGTCAGGCGATTACGCGATCGATTGCAGACCAGGCACGCACCATTCGTATTCCTGTGCATATGATAGAGACGATCAATAAAATGAATCGGATTTCACGCCAGATTTTGCAGGAGACAGGGCAAGAGCCAGAACCTGCTGTATTGGCAGAGAAAATGGAAATGCCGGAAGAGAAAATTCGTAAAATCCTTAAAATTTCGAAGGAACCCATTTCCATGGAAACGCCAATTGGTGATGATGAAGATTCACATCTTGGCGATTTTATTGAAGATGCTGCTACCATGGCTCCGGCGGATGCAGCCGTTTATGCTAGTCTGCGAGGAGTAACCAAGGATATACTTGATTCGTTGACGCCGCGTGAAGCAAAAGTCCTCCGCATGCGTTTTGGGATTGAAATGAATACAGATCATACATTGGAAGAGGTTGGTAAACAGTTCGATGTCACGCGCGAGCGCATTCGCCAGATCGAGGCCAAAGCGCTGCGTAAATTGCGTCATCCCGCCCGGTCTGAACGGTTACGCAGTTTTTTAGATACCGGAAACGGCTAGATTTGCATTTGAAAACTTTAATCAGGGTCTGTAGCTCAGTTGGTTAGAGCAGGGGACTCATAATCCCTTGGTCGTTGGTTCGAGTCCAACCAGACCCACCATTAAATCAGTGGCTTGCAAGTTGATTCTTGCAAGCCATTTTATTTTCTAATGGCCATGTAAGGCTAGTGTAAGAAAATCCGCTCAATACCAAGCAACGAATAAAACGCTCAAGGCGGGCTGTATTAGCTTAAATCTGATCTGGCACTACGCTAAATTAATTTCGATAGGGTCTGACAGTCGGCTTTCGGCCAACAGCTGCCGGTCACCAGCTTCCAGTTAACGGCTGGTCAACCTTAAAAAGCGGTCGGTCAAAGTGCTGTAGCTATTCAAACTTTGTTCGGCACTACTCAACTCAACTTTAAGGTAAATGTTAGGGAGTTTGTTGGCGTAGATGCTAGGAAAATATGGGGTAGGTGCTGCGGTCGTTAACTCTCGACAAAATAGGTTATTAATAGTAAAAAGAAAAAGTAGTGGGAGCAAAGTGCCACTCCAAAAGGGAGCCCTTTTGACACAAGAAAGCAGGGGGCTTGTTACGTTGCCAACTTGAAGTATGGGCCGCGATCCTCGCATCAACCTAATTTGTGTTACTCTTATGATAAGAGTAAGCAGATCTCTGTCAAATATTCACTAATCATTGGGGATATAAACATGCTCGAAATCATTGCGATAGTCTTAATAGTTCTGTGGGTGCTAGGCCTGGTTTCGTCGACTGCCATGGGGGGATTCATTCACGTTCTATTGGTCATAGCAGTTATTGTGATATTGGTCTGGGTTATTCAAGGCCGGAGATAGTACACTTACCTGAGTTCTTAAGATAAAACGCTGACTAAACTAACACCTCCTGAAATTAGAAGGTTTAGCGCAGTGCGCGTGAATCGATTCCTACCCAGCCGAAAGTGGACGATGAATTCCACACACTTCGGTTACATAGCTTTAAAATTTGACCATCGGATAGAAAACCATATGTTCAGTGGGAATGGCCCGGTGGACGCAACCAATTAGCGTACACACACTATACACCGTATTTTTCCTGATCTTCGGGCAGATACCGAATCATACATTGACAAGTTATTTCCAATTGCTGATAAACCAGATGAGAAACTATTGGTTGACTGGAATATTTGTAAAAGGAAGAGACTTTGGTCTCCTAGGCAACGTTATTATTAGCATTGTAGGCGCGCCATTGCAGGAGGTCTCTTGTTCGGTTTATTGGGACTCATCGGTTCAATAGTGACTGCTATAGTCGGAGCCGCAGCATTACTATTTTTGGCTTGGGCTATCACGAAATCTAAGAATTAAGCTTGAATTCATCAACAAAGGAGATACGTTATGAGCACGAAGGAAGCATACAAACAAAAGATAGAAGCAGAGGTAGAGCTGGCGCAGGCCAAATTGGCAGAATTGAGAGCCGAATCAAAGAGTGCTTCAGCCGACGCCCGTATCGAATATGATAAGCAAATCGGAGAACTTGAGCAGAAGGTTGATGCTACGAAGGAAAAACTGAAAGAACTGGGTGAAGCTAGCGAGGATGCGTGGGAGCATCTTAAGGATGGTATAGAAAGCTCTTGGGACAAACTAAGTACCGCTAGTCGAGAGGCTGCCGCAAAGTTAAAAGATAAGTTTAAAGGTTAAATGTAACTAGCCTTGTTAAACCGTTCCACGCTAATGCATGTGCCGATTAGCGTGGACATTCCAAATATCGAAAGACCTTGTTCATAAAGTTATGTCCAGAGGCCAATAGAATTGACCTTCACTTCTCAAAATGCTGTGTATTCGGTTATCTCTGGTCGACGAAAAATCAAGTTCAAGTACCTCCCGGAAACGGTGTTGCTTGACCCATCAAGTCGTTTTCCACACCCGCGTTAGACCGTAGGATAGAAAATCGTGAAAATATTGCTTGCAGTACCCGAACGTGAGCAGTCCCAAGGGGAAGAGATCGCTAACAGCATCAGCCACGGTATCGGGCTGATCGCGTCATTGGTGGCAACCCTATTTCTTATTATGCATGCAGTACAGCACGCAGATACGGGATTCATCGTCGGGGCGAGTCTCTTCGTGGCAACGATGGTGTTGCTTTATCTTTCTTCTACGCTCTATCACGCCCTGCCGCAAGGCAAGGCCAAGCGTGTGTTTAAGATTATCGAACTCTTTAATCAAATTCGACATAATCGGCTATTGCTCAAGCAGAACGCCAACGGATTCTTGAGCAAACTAATGAAGGTCGGGAAAAAGCTAGAGTCTGAGGAGTAAAACTTGGTCGGAAACGGACTATTGATCGAGAAAAAGCACTGTTTATGAAAATAAGGGTGTTGGTGCTACTGATATTGCTAGAAACTTGGAAATAGAGCGATCAACGGCCTATAAAATACTCAAAGAATTTGACACCCTTTGAAAATACGGAACCTTAGCGTACGTTTTTGTACCATTGGACTTCAAATCCCGACACCTACGTTCGAAATAACCAATATTTGATCCCTAATTATGGTGAGAAGTGGCGGTATGGAGAAACCATTTCCACCGCTTTTGTGGAATCGACGATTAACGAAGTCGTGACCAAACGGATGGTTAAAAAACAGCAAATGCAGTGGACACAGTTAACGCTTGCATCCTGAATTGAAGATTGTGAACAACGTTGATAGACCGGCCCAAGAATGAAAAAGGCGGCCTGAATTTTTTATAAATACCCCTGTTTTTTTATGCTCTCGAACTACTGGAAAATCATGAGTGAAAAATTAAATTTTTTTCTGAGTCGCATCAGAGAACGATTATGGGTCAAGCCAATCGCGATGTGCATATTGTCCATAGTTGGCGTATTCCTCGCAAAAACAGTGGATTATGTCGAATTTGATCAGCTACTTCCGGACATTACTCAAGATTCAATCGAGAAGTTGCTCTCCATTATTTCCACAAGAATGCTGGTAATTGCAACCTTCGCTGTCGGATCGATGGTTTCCGCCTATGCGTCGGCCAGCAA
>JAJFJI010000228.1 GCA_021774205.1 Nitrosomonas sp. | reverse complement strand
CTGCAAGCCGACAGCAACCAGCATTTGCGCTACGCTTTCAATCGAAACGCCATTCAACAGCAAGGGTAAAGCAATATTCTGACTTAGCGTCAGATGGGGTAAAACATGAAACGCCTGAAAGATGAAACCAAATTTTTCACGCCTGAGCCGTGTTGCCGCTTCATCATCCAACGACGAAATGGCAACCTCATCCATCAAAATCTCGCCAGTATCCGGCGTGTCCAACCCGGCAATCAGATTCAACAGGGTAGATTTTCCAACACCGGAGTCCCCCATAATGGCCACATATTCACCCGCACCCAGGGTATAGGATAAATTGGACAATACTTGCCGCCCGTCCGCATATTCCTTATTGATATTTAGTAATCTAAGCATGATTGACCATGTTAACAAATGCCCTTATTTGTGCAATGAAAATTAGATGCACAAAGATTTAATAAGTGCCAGTAACAACTGAAAAAAGATGTTCTTCGGATTTCTTGCTTGCATCCGTATTTATTGAAACATAGATAATTTATTTTGAAACTCTAGTTCAGTCAATAACCTAGATCTGCTCCTATCGTTTCTACTATCAGTTAATTTGACAATTGAAGAAAGTATGTCACAAATCAACACCACCGAACCAATACCCAAAATATCGCCTTGACCTGGTCAACTAATTCTGTACAACCTAGTTTAGCAACTTTTCTTGGCTATCTCTGCCTCATATTGATTGTGGTTTTTGTTTCCAAAGTATGAATGCAGCTGATAGCTGTAATAAAACATGGTTATATATTGCAAAACACCCTATTGAGCTTCAAGTGCGAAAACACCACCGGCCACAAGCTAGTAAGGTAATCCACCAGAATAAGTTCGTCCAGCGCAATAACAAATGCTACTTTGTTGTCTCTTGCTCATCTATTAATTAATTTTTGTTAGCTTCTTTTGGATTCTATTGGCTTCGTTATTATCTAAAATTCTTGAGTATTTTCCGACAGCCCCTTACTGTATAATTCAATTAAAATAATAGTTAACGTTTTATTTTAAAATTATTGCAGCTCATGTTATGAAACCACTTAATAAGATCTTATTTGTAGCTCTGCTTTTTTCATCAACACATTGGGTTTATGCAGAACTTCCAAAAAATCTAGCCATTGAAGGCTATAGTCTCGTTTCTTATTTTGAAAAAGATAAAGCGGAAATGGGATTCGCTAGATATAGTGCTGAATACGAAGGAAAACTCTATTGGTTTTCCTCAGCAAATCAAGTAGACACTTTCAATTCTAATCCTTCACGATATTTACCAAGATTCTCTGGTTTCTGTGCGTATAGTTTGGCACTAGGACGTAAGGTACCTGTTGATCCTACTAACTTTAAAATTATTGCCGATCAGCTACTGCTCTTTCACCCAGATGGTCTAAGAGAGTGGGATCGCTCTAATAACGAAGAGGAATTACTACGTCGAGCAACAAAGTCATTCTTGTCGCTTGAATTCTGATGTGAGTAGAATGCCATAGCCCTAGATAGGGTTGATACAGGCTGAAGAATAACCAAATAAACCTGCTTATACCACTAGAAAAATGGTCAGACAACCCAGTCAGGACTACCGTAGTGTTTTTCTATTACAGAAACTTCTCCAAAGAGTCAGTCTGGTGACTAAGAAAAAAAGTAACTATTCAGCAAACGCAGCAACTGCTCAGATTGCCTTTAAAATTCGTCAGTTCAAGGCGAAAAAGTGAGTTTACAGTTGTAAATGATTATTTTGCAACACCGAAATAGCAAATTATAGGGGCAAGCCGAATAGTTACAAAAAAGCCCCACACTTGAGTATAGGGCTCTTTCTAAAACTTCTCAGGAGCTTGGTAATACCAAAGAAAGTTGGTGGAATGACTCTCGAACAGTGCGCTATTAGTATCTAATAACTTTCCCTGTTACTTCTTCCACATCAATACTTTCAACTGCCTCTGCCGTTCCAGTCGTATAGACAGCCGTAACATTGAGCTCACTTCGACTCTCAATGATCAGGAAGCCATGGACATAAGGTCGATGGTCAGCAGCATCAGGAAAAAACTCAGCTGGGATTTCATCGCAGGCCACCTTAAGGGCCTGCACGGGCTCAAGTTCGTCAATAATTGGCTCAGAAACCGCCCCGCCTTCCTGGGTGGGAGGAGGAAATGTTAAAGCAACGCGTTTACGAAACACGGTCTTACTTTCCTTTGGGTTATGGATGTTAACCGACGTAGCATATTAGCCAGGAAGAACTCGTGCTGTCGCCTGTGGGTTGGTCCCGCAAGTGAACTGCGCAGCATATTGACAATAACTATTACCATCCTGTTTGTCATTTTATTCTTGCGCTGAGACACTAACTGTAAACAAGAATATGCTAATGCTCAGAATGAGCAAGAATGGTGGAAAATGATTTAGATCGCATGATTCTACTCCTTAGAGTAAATAAGTATATTTTAAAAACTTCACGGGCCCCTAAGAGAGAGAACAACTGAAATCGTAAATATTGGGAACGTCAGATTGCAGAAATTAAGGCCTGGAATAAGACTTTCATGGCGCATTAATACAATTAATAAAAATTTGATCCTACCTATCCTCTTTTTTATAATGAAGGCAAATCATATGCTGCTCTTGAAGTACACAATTTAATGCTTCATTAGTATTAACTGTCCTACCTTGGCTGAATAAATGTGATAAATGTACAAAATTCTTCTTTAGAATAACCACCTTACCCACCCCTCCAAATAGCCTCACAACAATCACGGAATACAAGGAATAAATCTTAATTCAAATGGATATAATTCTTTCTTCAAGTATTTTATTAGAATGCATAATTCATGCCATAATAATTATTCTCTCTAAATCAGTTGATTAGGTATTTTGTTCGTTAGCATATGAATACACATTGTCGTTATTTATATACATAATTACGAATTTATTTATAGTACTCTGATTTATAGAAACATTTTTGTTTCTATTTGAAGACAACGATCAATGAACTGGAAAGAAATTGAAAATATATTGTAATTAATGATTTTTGTTATCAATAGCGATTGAGGAACGGACCTTATGCGACTTAAACTCTGTATCCGTTAAAGACACTGTCGATGACAAAAATGGTCCGGTATTTGCAAATAATTTGGGGCTAAATCGGCAATGTTTGATAACCTTAGCGATTATGTTTGCAAGTCACTATATTTATGCTTCATGAACACACCTTGTCTGTGCTTAAATATAACATGCAAATATTGCACTTTTTAAAACTATATGGAGGCATTTATGTCACGAGCAAGCGCACGTCATATTCTGGTTAAGACTGAAGAACAATGTAACAATTTGAAAACAGAAATTGAGAATGGCGTAGAATTCGCCGACCTGGCCGAACAACATTCTTTATGTCCGTCGGGCAAACAAGGTGGCGAACTCGGTGAGTTTGGTCCCGGACAAATGGTCAAGGAATTTGATACGGTGGTTTTCAGTGCACCTATCGGCGAGGTACAAGGCCCAGTCGAAACACAATTTGGCTTCCACCTGCTTGAAGTAACTAAGCGTAGCGATTAAGATCATTACGCACGCCCAACCAACTGTTTTGCGTTGGGCCAATAACAGGGAGCTAACTGTATCCGCAAATAGCAAGTTGACGGAGTACTAGCTCCCTTTTTTAATACATAAACTTCGCCAATGACCAGTAACTCCCCGCTAATCCGCACCCGTTGGCAAGCCATAAAAATGGCAGCAGCATTTATTTCACCCTACAAACGGCAAGTACTTTACAGTCTGCTCGCCCTACTGTTCACGGCTGCAATAACGCTTTCCATTGGGCAAGGCATTCGTCTATTGATTGATCGTGGTTTTGCGACCAATTCAACAGACTTATTAGCCCAGTATGTTTCGATATTTTTTTTACTGGTCTTGGCCTTAGCCGTGGGAACTTTTACACGATATTACTGGGTAACTTGGTTAGGTGAACGAGTCATCGCAGATATTCGTCGCAAGGTATTTGACCACCTAATACATTTACATCCTGGTTTTTTTGAGGAAAATCGCAGTCTTGAAATTCAATCGCGCTTAACAGCCGACATGACGTTATTGCAATCGGTGATTGGCTCATCAGTATCATTCGCCTTGCGCAATTTTTTTATGATGATCGGTGGAATTATTTGGCTATTTATTACCAACGCAAAATTAACCGCCATTGTCATGATTTGTGTGCCATTGGTGGTAGCACCCATTCTAATATTTGGACGCCGGGTACGTAAATTATCCCGCCAAAGCCAGGATAAAGTTGCCATTGTAGGCGCTTATGTTGGCGAAATACTCGGGCAAATCAAAACAGTACAAGCCTACAATCATCAGGAAATTGATAAAAATAAATTCCGTCAATATGTCGAAGAAGCCTTTACTGTTGCCAAGGCCCGTATCGTGCAACGCGCTTTATTGGTCACCCTGGTTATTATTCTGGTATTGGGCGCTGTCGGTTTAATGCTCTGGGTAGGCGGCATCGATGTGATAGAAGGAAAAATTAGCGGCGGCGAACTTGCGGCTTTTGTCTTTTACAGCGTTATTGTCGGTTCTGCCGTCGCTTCAATTTCTGAAGTCATCGGCGAACTACAACGTGCGGCTGGCGCTGCTGAACGTACCATTGAATTACTGGATACCCCGAACCAGATAAAATCCCCACTTAAGCCGCAAACACTTCCCCCTGTATCAGGTAATATCAAAATTGAACAATTAAATTTCGCCTACCCTTCACGTCAAGATGTTTTCGTGATCAATGAGTTATCGCTCAACATCAAAGCAGGTGAAACCCTGGCATTGGTTGGCCCTTCAGGCGCAGGAAAATCAACGCTATTTGATTTGTTATTACGTTTTTTTGACACAAACACCGGTCGCATCAAACTGGAAAGTATCGATATCCGGCAGCTCAATATTACCGAGCTGAGACAATGCTTTGCGCTGGTATCACAGAACCCAGCTTTATTTTATGGCAACATTGCCGATAATCTCCGCTATGCCCGTCCCGATGCACTTGACACTGAAGTTGAAGCCGCTGCAAAAGCAGCATACGTGCATGAATTTATCTGTGAATTGCCACAAGGTTATCTTACGCAACTGGGTGACGCTGGATTGGGGCTATCGGGTGGTCAAAAACAACGGCTTGCTATCGCGCGGGCAATTCTGGCAAACGCCCCTATTTTACTACTGGACGAAGCGACCAGCGCATTGGATTCACAAAGTGAATTCTGGGTACAACAGGCACTCACCCAATTAATGGTTAATCGCACGACACTGGTGATTGCACATCGATTAGCAACAGTTAAATCAGCCGACCGAATCGCTGTCTTGGACCAAGGCCGGCTGGAAGCTTTGGGTTCCCATGCAGAACTGATGAAATCCAGCAAATTGTATTCACAGCTGGCAACGTTACAGTTTCAACATAATTCCAAATAAAAAAATGGAATCATCCCGAGATTCTATCCGTTAATTTACTGTCCAGACCCATCCCCAGCGTTTTTACGACGGCTACCAAAGTCGTTCGCGCCGCTTGCATGGCCAACGCCAAATGAAAAACTGTCTTTATATCTACCGATCGGTTCAGCAGCAATGACAAAAACTGAAAGAGTTGCACACTGCCATCAGGGTAAACCACGCTAAGTAACGCCTCTGGCGGAGAAAACTCAACAGGATCAATGATTGCGCGTATCGCAATAAATGGGACTCCGGCCTTCGCCGCCACTTCAGCAACATCGCCACTTTCCATATCCATTGCACAGGCGCCTGTGGCTTTCCCCAGCTCAAGCTTTGCTTGCCCGGAAGTTAATGGCACTTGACTAGTCACCAATGCGCCACCAACCACCGTTAATTGTGGTGACAATTGCCGCTGTATCCGATTACGCCATTCCAGGTTCACTAACCGGTTTTCTTCGGCCTCGGCTCCAGCTTCGGTGCCAGTTTCGGTTCCAACTCCAGCTCCAATCTTATCCGCAGCAAGAATTGTTTCAGGCAGCACCAAATCACCGGGTGTTAATCTAGGGTCCAGTGCAGCAGCAACACCGAAACTGACCAAAGCATCGACACCATTCTTGTGTAGCAAAGATGCTGCGTCTGCTGCCATATTGGTCCCCACGCCACAAAGACATAATCTGGTATTCTGCCCAGGCATCGCCATTTTAAAGAGTGGAAAACGCAAATTCATAATACAGCTGGCCTCTGATTTCATGGCGCAAACAATGCCAACAACACTCATGAAGTTTTTTCCTCTGTCAAGGCACGATACCGGGCCAAAGCCCACAATGGAAAATACTTAGAGTATCCATGATAATTCAGATAAAAGGCACGCGGGAAACCCGGTGCAGTAAACCAGGGTTCCTGCCACAGGCCATCGCTAGACTGATGGAGTAACAAATAATTTATCCCGTTACCAACCTGCGGACTATGCACCTCGCCAGCCGCCATCAGGCCAAGCACCGCCCATGCCGTTTGGAAATAAGTACTCGTTTCAGATTCTCCTGCCTGCTGCGGCGTTAAGTAAGAATCATTACTTTCTCCCCAACCACCGTCATCTCGTTGCACTGATTTAAGCCATAGTATCGCACGGCGGACAGCGATATGATCAATATCCAGTTTTACCAGTTTGAAAGCTTCCAACACTGACCATGTGCCATAAATATAATTGGTTCCCCATCTTCCAAACCAAGCGCCATTTTTTTCTTGTTCACGAAACAGGAATGCCAGCCCGCGTTCCACCACATCCTGAAAGCGTGTTTCATCATAATTCGCCAGAAAACCGATGCAGCGTGCCGTCACATCGCTGGTCGGCGGATCGATCAATGCGCCGTGATCTGCAAAAGGAATCTCATTCAGATAATGATACGTATTGTTCAGGTCGAAAGCTGCAAAACCACCGTTACGGCACTGCATACCAGCAATCCACACAGCGGATCGCTCCAGGCTCTCATGATAAGCTGATGAATTCGCCCGGTTTAATGCCCAGGCAGCGGCCGCGGTATCATCAAGATCCGGATAGTGTGGGTTGGCATATTGAAAAGCCCAGCCACCGCCGGTCAGCGGCGTAGAACAATTGTCCCGCCAATCCCCTGGGGCATCCAGCACCTGATGCGGTATAAGCCAGTCCAGACCTTTATTAACAGGTTGTTGGTCGGTATTTGGATCTTCCTGCAGCGCAAGACTTGCCAAAACCGTATCCCAAACCGGTGAAGTACATGGCTGACACCAGGCACGTCTGCCCTCTTCCACCAACAAGCCTTTTAGTGCATTACGGCATTGCACCCGGTAAGGATGATCATATTCATAGCCCAATAATGCCAGCGCTTCGTGTGCATTAACCATTGCGGGTAAAATAGCGCCCAGCCCACACTCGCCATTCAACCGCTCAATAATCCAGTTTTCCGCACGGCGTATCGCAATACGGCGTATAAATTTTGGGATAAATGGTTCAATACTCGAGGCAGCATGTTCAATCCACATGAATAGACGGTTAAGCGGGGTCTTTCCTGTAGGAAAATAGTTTTTCTCATCTTCCGGTGCAACGGTAAACAGCTCACGAATCTGTACATTGCGTGGATTGACGGCGCGAACTTTCTGTGAACACAGAATAGACAACGGCACCATAACCGTTCGCGACCAGTAAGAAATCTTGCTCAAATGAAAAGGGAACCATTTAGGTAATAATATCAATTCGACGGGAACAACCGGCGCGCCGCGCCATGGTATCTGCTCGAACATCGCCAACAGGATACGCGTAAAAACATTGGCTCGCGCCGCACCGCCATGGGCCAAAATTGCATTACGCGCGGCAATCATGTGCATGGCATCAGGGGAATCTCCGGCAAGCTTTAACGCATAATAAGCTTTGACTGTGCAGCTTATATCGAAAGCGCCACCATAATATAACGGCCAGCCACCATGTTTAAAATCCTGGTGGTCGCGTAAATAGTTCGCCATTCTGGCTTCCAGGTTTGTATCCACCTCATCCATGAAATGCATCATTAGCATATATTCAGCCGGAATGGTGCAATCAGCCTGCAGAGGAAAACACCAGTGGCCATCCGTTTGTTGCAGGGACAACATGGCCTGACGCGCTTTATTAAATTGTTTATTCAAAACCGTAGCATCTACCGTATCCTGGCGCGAAGCCATCGCCTGATGAGAAAAGGCAACCTTTTCTGTGCGAATAAAATTTACTGCTTGATGAAATCTTTTTGACATGCGTTGAAATCCTTACATTTATTTTCATCCAGTACGTTCAGTTGAAAATCATCTTCCTGTTCGAAATCACTGTAAATATCAAGCGGTGGCATACCGTCATAGATAAGATATTCGCGCTGCTGCGTATAACCTTCACGTACAAAGATATACGGATCCAGCGCTGCCTGGTCACGAAAACGCATTGGGTCAGTCATACGCGCCCGCTTGTCAATTGCACCCACTATCACCAGCGGACCAAGCACTGCGGCTCCTGCCATCGTCCCCGCATAGAACAGTATATTAGTTGTTACCGTCACCGGAATGCCTACCATATCCCGATAATTACTAGGCCCGAGGATCGGAATAAAAGTATAAGGCTGGTCGACATCCACTCCCCATACAGCCAGTGTTTGGCCAAAATCTTCTTTGTTCTCAGGCAAACCCATATGCGACGCCATATCGAATAATCCAAAAAGACCGATCGTTGAATTAATTGCGAAGCGAAGTGTATCCTCAAATCCCTGGCGAATTTTTCCCTGCAAAAAAGCGTTTATAAACGTATTGGGATAAGCCCAGTTCCCGTAGAAATTCCCAATCGAACGCTGCGCGTCTTTCGGCACATAATCGGAATAAACGGTTGCAACGGGCTCCAGTATCGCTCGATCAACCGCATCGGTAAAATCGTAGGATATCCGATTAATATCCTCATGCGGATCATTTGGCTCCCCTATTTCGTGTTCATTTTTAGGCGCTGTAGTGCAACCTGAAACGACAAACGCCAGAAAAAAAAACAAAATAACAGTCAAGCCATCTAATTTCTTACTCAGATCCCTGTTTATTAATATTTTATTGGAACTTTTCATGCGTTAGTTACGGATAATACATAATGAAAAATCAGGTGTCATTTTTCCCGGGTTTTCTGTTGCGGAAAAGAGACACGTCGTGCAACTATAGCCTCGCGTACCAATTCTCTTCTTCAATTAACACCTCTCACCGTGCATAATGTAGAAGGCTTAAAATGCCACCTTTTCAATAAGAAGCAGTGAAGACACGATGAACCGCCCTGTTACTCAACCAGTGCAAAATAATCAGTGCCTCTCTGATGGCGACGCTGGTCTCTTTCTAACGTATGCCTTACAAAATATTCTCGCCACGAAACCAAGCAACCCATCTTGCGATTTCAAGACAATGACTGCCCGCCCCGCATCGACAACAACTCCATCGGATCCATGAACCCGGAGCTGGCGGCGACAAGAGAATATCGCCTGCATGGCCGTTTTCGAAAATAAAGAACCACCCATTAACAACAGCAGCCTGAGATTCTCAGCTTAGACAAACAGAAAAGTAACCACCAAATCAGGAAGCATCCCAAAGAAAAAACGGCTTGTACTAATTCATCACATTTAACGTCATACGCGCTAAGAACCTTAGCATTACAAAGACTTTATTCACAAAGTTAGCCCATTGCCTGATTTATGACAGCGCATCAATCCTGCCGCTCACCATGCATAATTTCCACCAGTTTTAATGCCTGCAATTCCATGTCCATAACAAGCGCATCAACTTTTGCGCGAAAATGCCGATAGAAAATCATGCTTGGAATTGCTACAAGTATACCAAAAGCAGCATTATACAATGCAACGGAAATGCCGTAGGCGAGCTGCGCCGGATTGCTCCCGGTCGGAGAATTGGCGCCGAAAATTTCAATCATGCCAACCAGCGTTCCAAACAACCCCATGAGCTGGCTTAGTGACGCAATTGTTCCCAGTGTCGGTTAATAGCGATCGAGTTCATGCGCCACGACTCGGCCTGCTTCTTCTATTGACTCCTTCATCACTTCACGCGAACTATCAACATTCTTAAGACCCGCCGCAAAAACCTGTCCCAGCGGCGAATGATTCTGCAAACGCACCATCATATCGGCACTTACGCCATTTCTTCTATATTCATTTAACACCCTGGG
>JAJFJI010000227.1 GCA_021774205.1 Nitrosomonas sp. | reverse complement strand
TAACTGCAGAATTTCGATTCAATATAAACCGATCTTCAAGCATTGTCATACTTAAAATAATTTAGCAAATAACATCCTCATAAAAAATAAATTCATCATCTTCTATTAAATTCAGATCAGATAAAAAAACAATTTAACCTGATTAGAATGCAAAGCCAGTGATAAAATAAACCCAGAAAGAAACCAAACAAACCCATTATTTATTATAGCAATCGCTGCCATAAAATACTTTATTCACGATAAAAGTATTCGCACTGAAACAACCGATAGAAAGCGTTAAACATATGCTACTTTCGTTGTATTTGCTACTAAGGAAACTACCATGACTATTCGTAACTCAATAGATGTTGCAAATCGAGTTAGTCCTGAACTTTCTGCATTAATTGAGACTCTGATCAACGACACAGAGCTGGAACAACCAATCACACTCGCCTCAGTCCGTGCTTTTGTCACTGGCTTATTATCAACGGCATACACTGAAGCGGAAAAACTGCATCATTTTGATATTAATGAATCGTTGCTTGATGAGTTGGACGCATTAATTGAAGAATTCGACGAAATAGCGTCAGCCATCGACTTTGTACAGGATATTGCCAGCGAAGCCCTTTCTCGCGTCATTGAAACAATAATGAACGATGACAATCAACTAGCCCCACCCACACTTGAAACCGTAAGAGATGCCATCACATCGGGCCTGTCAGCTAGTTTGATTGGCACAGGGACGTTAGAAGAAGATGAAGACGACACATTACTAGCGGAGATCGAAGCTTTGATCGACAGTTATGGCGCTGATGCGCTGGCAGAGGAATTTCTACGTTACGAGTAACAAAATTCCAGTTCTGTCAATTGTTCTGTCAATTCCTGAACTCCCCAGTCATATTTCTATATAAATTAGCCGCAACTATCTGTTAACGAACTTTTGGCACGAAAATTGGCCTAAGTCACACACACCCAAATATTAGAAATTAGAATGATTCTCATGTACAATAAGCGATGGGCATGCAGCTTTAGTATACGATTCTAATGAGTGCCTTACATTCATCCTTCTTTATTATGTTCGTGCAAAATGAATGGTGGGATAGCTATCACCCAATACTCATGAGCCGTAGTTGGGTGATGTAACAAATTAAATTGGCCTATTATTCTATTGGTTAGCTGATATTTGCAGAGACTTGTACGGTTACTAGGGTTTCAGCTTAAAAGGATACATGTAATGAGTACACTAGTAAATTCTGAAAAAGCTGATATCGATTCTGGCGCCACTTTTCCAGCGCAATCTCAGCGTTATCCTAAATCTTTTCTAAATATGATTTTATTTGGTTTTTCTCTTGTTGGTTTGCCATTAATTGGGGCATTGATTTATATCGCGATAGCCATTGATCAGCTTGCTGATTTTAGCCGGGAAACCGTTTATCAGGCAACAGATTTGACCAGTGATAACCGTATCCTGGTCGATGAAGTCCTTGCCATGGAACGCAGCATGCGGCAAGCCATGATTTTGAGTGATCTATCGCTGCTAGAAGGCTATTTTCGCGCACACGAAAACTTTAACTTGACCGCCAAAAAACTTTTAACTCCCTCGCCACGACCTGAACAACGCATACTACTTGAGAAATTACGCTTATCTGAAACCTCTATTTTTCGCGAAGTACTCTCCATTCAGGACGATCCGGAAGATTTGCGTAAACTGATTGATAGCTTCGCTAGTTTATTGAATTCAGCGCGCGCCTTTTCAACATTTGGCCATAGCTTGATCGAACTTGATGTCAATGAAATGCAGGATATGGCAGAACAGGCGAATACTGTCGTCAAATGGCAATTAATTGCATTAATTCCATTTGCAATTCTTCTCGCGCTTGTTTTTTCACTCTTAATTGCTCGGCCAATTCGTCAAATTGATGAAGCGATTTATACGATGGGGCAAGGCGAATTGTCAAAACCAGTGCGTGTTCGCGGCCCACAAAACCTAATATACCTTGGTGAACGCTTAGATTGGATGCGGCGCCGTTTACTTAAATTGGAAGAACAAAAAATACAGTTTCTCAGACATGTTTCTCACGAACTAAAAACACCACTTACTTCTATTCGTGAAGGTGTGGATTTACTTGCTGAAGGCGTAACAGGAAAATTAACCGAGAAGCAGCAACAGATCGCTAACATTCTTCATAATAGCAGCATACAATTACAAAAACGGATTGAAGATTTGTTAAGCTATAGTGCACTTCAGACAGAAAAAAGTGCGCTCGTAAAGCATCAAGCAAATCTGGCAAAAATTTTGAATGAAGTATTACAAAACCAAAATCTTTCTATAATGAGTAAGAATCTAAAAATTTTACGGAATTGTCCAGCACTATTACTTAAATGTGATAAAGAAAAAATCAAAATTATCATGGATAATCTTATTTCAAACGCTATAAAATTTTCTCCGCAAAATAGCTGCATCGAAATTATCCTAACTCAGACAAATGGATCGATTCAACTTGATATAACAGATGCCGGTATCGGCATACATGAAACAGACCAAAAAAAAATTTTTGAGCCTTTTTATCAGGGAAAAAGCATACCTGACGCTCATGTCAAGGGAACCGGTCTGGGACTATCTATTGCAAGAGAATATGCGCTTGCGCATGGGGGCAACCTTGAGTTGATTCAGAAAATTGGAGAAGGCGCACATTTTCAGCTTACCCTTCCTGCCAGCGAACCAGAGGAAACTGCATGATCAGCTTATCCCGAAAATTTTGCATTTTGTTGGCAATAAACATACTTAGCGGATGCTCAGCTATGCAGGCAAGTCAATCACCAGACCCCGTTATATCAACGACTCAGCCAATTCAGGTAGTTGTTCCCAGCCAACTGGATATGTTGATGCAGTATTACGAGGTCCTGCAAGAAAAGACGGAGCCCGAACTCGTTCAAGAATTCAATACTGTAAAAAAGAATTTCATGCACAATAACAGTGACGGAAACAGAATCCGGTATATATTGCTACTTTCCTTGCCTAACGCAAACTTTCGCAATATTTCTGATGCACTCAGTCTACTTATAGAATGGCCTCAGGATGAGCAACAATTAACCAGCATGGCTATTTTCAGAAAACTATTAACGCAACTCCTTACGGAACAACAGCATTTAACTAGTACCGTGAGAAATTTTTCAGAAAAATTAAAAGCGGCAGAAGGGGATTCAGAAAAACTGCAAAAGAAAGTTGATGATATTAAAGATATGGAAAAAAACCTCATCAGAAGAGAGTCGCACTCAAATATGAATTGACGGCCAAGTTAATTTAATATCGAATTATTATTATAAGAATATACAAGTTATTAGGGAATAAGAAATTTTAGACCTTAATTCACATTAAAGGTGACAAATAATGAGTGAATCTAAACAGAAAATCCTAGTTGTCGATGATGATCCAAATATATTGGAATTACTTACTATCCGTCTAGACGCTGCGGGCTATGAAACGATTACGGCAAATAGCGCTGAAGAAGCCATTAATTACTTAGATGTATCGCGCCCACAGTTGGTTATCAGTGATGTTCAAATGAGCGGCATGGATGGAATGGCGCTATTCGAACATATTCATCGTATGATACCAACCCTGCCGGTAATTATTCTGACCGCCTTTGGAAACATTCCTGACGCAGTCAATGCGGTTCAACGCGGGGTGTTTGGCTATCTTTCCAAACCATTCGATAAAGAAACTTTGCTGTCGCAGATTAGCCGAGCCGTTAATCTTGCGCCGGCTACGTCTCCTGAATCCGAAGTTCCCCAAGAACCATGGCGAAATGAAATCATTACGCAAAGCGCTGCAATGGAGGATATTCTGACCAAAATTGGACTTGTTTCCCAAGGGGACGCAAGTGTGATGCTTTATGGTGAAAGTGGTGTCGGCAAAGAATTATTTGCTCAGGCTGTCCACCGCGCATCAAATCGCCATGATAAGCCCTTTGTGCCGGTTAATTGCGCGGCAATTCCTGAACATTTATTGGAATCGGAGCTTTTTGGATACATCAAGGGGGCGTTTACTGGTGCAGCACAAGATCATAAAGGTTTATTTCAAATGGCCGAAAGTGGCACACTATTCCTTGATGAAATTGGAGATATGCCACTGCTGCTCCAAGTAAAATTATTACGCGCGCTTCAAGAGAGACAAATTCGACCTGTCGGTGCCACAGAAATTATTCCGATTGATGTGCGAATCATCTCTGCTACCCATCGCGATCTCAAAACAGAAATCGATTCAGGTAATTTTCGAGAAGATCTCTTTTACCGCCTGCATGTTGTTGCGTTAACAATTCCGTCGCTATCGGAACGACGTGAAGATATACCGTTATTGGCAAATCACTTTCTACAGCTATTCTCTAGCAACTATCAGAGAGATATTAGCGGATTCTCACCAGAAGCAATGTCAAAGCTGGTTAGCGCAGCGTGGCCCGGTAATGTCCGGCAGCTCATAAATACTGTCGAGCAATGTGTTGTCTTGAGTACGGCGCCATTAATTTCGTCGACATTGATAGAAGACGCCATGCACAAGGATGAAGCGCAACTGACATCATTTGAAGATGCAAGAAAAAATTTTGAAAGAGATTATTTGGTGCGTTTATTGAAAATCACGACAGGTAATGTAACACAAGCGGCGCGGATGGCTAAACGTAACCGGACGGAATTCTATAAGCTACTTCAAAGGCACAATATTGATTTTTCTGTTTTCAAACAGTCACAAAAAACAAATTAATATAAATAGGGTGCAACCTATTTATATCAATAAAGCAGCCGCAACTCGCCGACCTTCGTCAACCAGAATATTATAGGTGCGGCAGGTAGCGTGGGTATCCATTACCTCAATGCCAACGCCTGATTGATTCAATGTCTGCATTAAAGTGTGATGAGGGAATTGGAGGTTAGCACCTGTTCCAAGTAGCACGATCTCAGGCTGGAAAGAAACCAAACATTCAAAATGCTCGGCTTCCATCTGCTCAAAAGTTTTTGCTTGCCAGTTTTCAATAATATGATCGGGCAACACGATCAGACTATTTTCATAACGTATCTGGTTAATCATGACGTAGTCATCCCCATAACCTGTAATCCGGTTCTGACCAGATAACTCAGAAAGATGTAGTTTCAACGATCACTCCCATCACACTAAAACACTCAATTCCCAACTCCCAACTCCCACCAATTTTGGTGGCCGCAATATACAATCATCCTTAATAAGCGCTTTTCGTCTGGCGATCCACTGTTCGATGTCGATATTACCATAATGTTCCCGCGCATGAACCAATGTCAGGAAAGAATAGAATTTTTCCTAATGCAGTGTAAACGGAATTCCCGCGTGACCAGAAGCATTCCGTTTAATTGAGGAATGCGTGGTTGTTTCTATCCGAATGCAACATTGATAACAAATTTTTGACTTCAGTATCAGTTTGCTCTATTCTTGATTTTTGTGTCAGATATCAAACTATATCATGAGTAAGTCAAATTGGGGCGGACAACGCGCGGGTGCTGGCAGAAAGCGCGCTGCTGAACCGACTGTTACCGTCCGCATACCTGTCAGCAGTAAAGAAACTATTATGAAGCTGGTGCGGCACATAAAAACTGCGCCAGCTGTACGGTTTCCCCTTTCTCTGGAACCTTTATTATTGACGCAACAACCGGCACTGCAGTTTATTCCCCGTATGAGCTATTCGGTGCGTGCCGGCTTTCCTTCGCCAGCAGATGATTATGTTGAAAAGCAGATTGACCTGAACGAAGAGCTTATCCAACACCGTGAGGCGACCTTTTTTCTCCGGGTCAGGGGCCACTCTATGATAGGCGCCGGGATTGATGATGGTGATGAGCTGATTGTAGATCGGGCCATCATGCCCGAGCATAATCGCATTGTGGTTGCTGCGGTGGATAATGAGTTGACGGTTAAACGATTTTATCAGCGTAATGGTGTCGTCAAGCTGCTAGCGGAGAACCCACAATATCCGGATATTGAATTCAAAAATGAGCAGGAAATGGTGATTTGGGGCGTGGTAACCAAGGTTATTAAGTCGGTATGAGCACCTTTGCGTTGATTGACGGGAATAATTTCTATGTTTCCTGTGAACGGGTGTTTAACCCAAGGCTAGAAAGGAGGCCCGTGGTAGTGCTGTCTAATAATGACGGCTGCGCCGTCGCACGTTCCCAGGAGGCTAAAGTACTGGGTGTAAAAATGGGCGAGCCTTGGTTTCAAATGCAAGCGCTTGCCAAAAAGCACAGTATCATCGCGCTGTCATCCAACTATACTTTGTACGCGGATATGAGCAATCGCATGATGACCATATTGGGGAAGCATTCTCCCAGCCAGGAAGTGTATTCCATTGATGAATGTTTTCTTAGTTTAAATGGCTTTAATACTGATTTAACCGCCTATGGTCAGGCAATTCGCCGACAGGTGAAATGCTGGACCGGGCTGCCGGTTTGTATCGGCATTGGACCAACTAAGACCTTGGCTAAGCTTGCTAACCATCTCGCCAAGAAGCAACCGGAATGGGCGGGTGTCTGTGATCTGGGAAAACTGCCTGAGTATACGTTGAATGATTTGCTGGAGCGCATTGAAGTTGGAGAGGTGTGGGGTGTTGGCAGGCGTATCCGGGAGAAGCTGGCGCGCCTGGGAATCAATACCGCCTTGGACTTAAAACAAGCCGATGTGGCTTTCATAGGCGGTTATTTTTCGATAGTCACGCAACGTACCGTGATGGAATTGCAAGGTGTTTCTTTGCTGCAGCTGGAAGAGATTACACCCGCTAGGCAGCAAATCATGTGCAGTCGTTCATTTGGTTTGCCAGTAACACAACTTGCTGATCTTCAGCAGGCAATCATCAGCTATATGACCCGGGCGGCAGAAAAACTACGCCGTCAATCTTCTCTGTGTCGCGCAGTCCATGTTTTTATCCGCACCAGTCCATTTCGGCAAAAAGATGCGCAATATAGCCAGGGACTAACCGTCACGTTGCCGAAAGCTACCTGCGATACGTTAAAGCTGTCGCAGACGGGGTTGTGGGGATTGAAACGCATTTACCGATCAGGTTACCGTTATGCCAAGGCCGGTGTTATCCTGATGGATCTTGCGCCGACTGAAATGCGGCAGGCTTCCTTGTTTATGGATCATGTGGCAGATAAAAGTACGAGGCAGTTAATGCAAACCATAGATTCAATTAATCAGCGGATGGGAAAGGATGCGGTTTTTCTGGCAGGTGCAGGGATGGAAAAAAGATGGCAGATGAAGCAAGGAAATAAAACGCCTTGCTACACGACCGAATGGAATGAGTTGGCGGTGGTGCGATGTTAATTTATAGCAAAATGGAATGAATCAGTGAACAAAATATCGCTTAATGTACAAATCCTGTCTGGCACGCTAGCAGGTATCTTGCTGGGCTTGGGCCTTGCCATGCTGGACCAAGAATCAACAGTTAAGCAAAACAGCTTATACGTAGCGGGACTGGTCGGCACATTATTCATCGATTTGTTGCGAATGGTACTAATACCGTTGGTATTTACATCAATTGTCGTGGGTGTAGCCAACTTGCGTTCACATCGGCAAATGAATCGGGTGTGGCTGGGCACGCTTGGCTTTTTTACATTAACAATGGCGCTGGCGTTGATACTGGGGTTGTCGGCCGCCAATTTATTAAAACCGGGTGACGGACTACAACTGGCACTGTTCCAGGATGCGATGCAAAATTTTCAAGCCACACAGATGTCGTTGCCTGAATTTTTTGCACATTTTTTGCATTCGCTATTTCAGAATCCGATAGCTGCATTGGCGCAGGGTAATGTATTGGCGGTTGTGGTGTTTGCGTTATTGCTAGGTATTGCTTTGGTAGTTGGTGGGGAGCGTTATCACAATATCCTAACATTGTTACAGGAATTTCTAGAACTGATTATGATGCTGGTAGGCTGGATCATGCGCCTGGCGCCATTCGGTATTATGGCACTCCTGTTGCAGCTGGTTGCAACGCAAGATACAAGCCTGTTGACAACATTAATCAAGTTTATTGTGATTGTGACCGGTACAACATTGCTGCATGGCTTGGTTGTGCTGCCGTTGATTCTCTATCTCAGCACGGGCATGTCGCCGCTTAAATTCTGGCGAGGCGCACGTGAAGCGCTGATAACTGCGTTTGCTACCAGTTCCAGCGCTGCGACCTTGCCAGTCACGTTACGGTGTGTGGAACAACACTTGCACGTCAAGCGTGATGTCGCAGGCTTTGTGATTCCGCTGGGGGCTACCATGAATATGGATGGTACTGCCTTGTACGAAGCCGTTGCTGCACTGTTTATTGCTAACTTAGTGGGTGTCGATCTCAGCTTTATGCAGCAGCTTATTGTATTTCTCACTGCCATGCTGGCTGCAATGGGTGCGCCCGGCATACCAAGCGCTGGCATGGTAACGATGATAGTAGTATTGCAAGCAGTTGGTCTGCCTATCGAGGCAATTGCCATTTTATTGCCTGTTGACCGCATATTGGACACTTTTCGCACCATGATCAATGTCGAAGGTGATATGGTGGGCAGCCTGGTAGT
>JAJFJI010000226.1 GCA_021774205.1 Nitrosomonas sp. | reverse complement strand
TTACACACCAGAACCGCGCCATAGGTTAATGTCTTCTTGACACCGGTATCGAGATTCTCCGTGCTAACCTTGTACCCGCCGTCATGAAGTGGCGCCACATGTTCAACGGTTGTTCTAAAGGCTACGAAAGAAGCTAGTCCAAAGTGTTCGGCGTAACGCTCAAAATATTCAAGCACCTGCCTGTGATGCGGGTAGTTTGGAAACGCCTTAGGCATCGGGAAATCAGCATAAGCCATCCGATCCTTGGAAGTATCGATATGTAACGTGTCGTATGCAGCCGAGCGCCCATTATCGTTGTTGTACCGCCAATTACCACCAATTCCCGAGCCCATCTCAAACCAGTCGAACTCGACACCATTCTCTTGCAACGTCTTGGCAGCCACCAAACCCGAAGACCCAGCGCCGATAATGCAAGCTTTCAATACCATAAGCCGAGCAGTGTCGTGAAATAAATAGCAACAACTCTAATGTACATTCCCTAAAAATGAAAGTGTACTTAAAGTAAACAAGACGCCCAATCCCATATTATTGGATTAATTACAAACCAATAAAACAAGGCATATTAGTGCTCATTTGCTGTAAAATTATAGCTAACCAAAACAATATTTAATCTGTAATCGCGCGAGAACCGAACTTGACTTCACCCAAAACAGAACATACCAATTCATCTCAGATCCAACTATCTTACCAAGATGCGGGTGTTGATATCGATGCGGGCAACCAATTGGTTAATAATATAAAATCCTACGCTAAACACACCATGCGTCCAGAAGTTTTAGCAGGTATCGGTGGTTTTGGTGCCCTATTTGAAATATCCAGTAAATATCGAAATCCGGTGTTGGTTTCGGCTACCGATGGCGTAGGAACCAAGCTGAAACTCGCATTCCAATTAGACAAACATGACAGTATTGGAATTGATTTAGTCGCGATGAGCGTCAATGATATTCTGGTACAAGGTGCTGAGCCTTTATTTTTTCTTGATTATTTTGCTTGTGGCAAACTGGATGTCGCTACCGCCACCACCGTTGTCAGCGGGATTGCCGCAGGTTGTCAACAAGCGGGATGCGCATTGATTGGCGGTGAGACGGCTGAAATGCCGGGCATGTATCCGCAAAATGAATATGATCTCGCCGGATTTGCGGTTGGCGTCGTCGAAAAAGACGCGATTATCACAGGAAAAACAATCCAAGAAGGTGATGCGGTTATCGGACTTGCTTCCAGTGGCGCGCACGCTAATGGATATTCTTTGATCCGCAAAATCATCGAAACCAACCATAGTGATTTTTCAGCCGATTTTGATGAAAAAAAGCTAAGTAACGCAATTATGATGCCAACCCGCATTTATGTAAAACCATTGCTTGAACTAATGAAGCAATTGCCCCTTAAAGGGATCGCACATATCACCGGTGGCGGATTAGTTGAAAATATACCCCGGATTCTGCCTAGTCATTTAACCGCAATCCTGCAAAAGCATTCATGGAATATGCCGCCATTATTCCACTGGTTACAACAACAAGGCAATGTGACCGATGATGAAATGCATCGCGTATTTAATTGTGGCATTGGCATGATCTTGGTCGTTGCGCCTAAATATGCAAACGAGGCTATAAAAATTCTGCAGAGTTCGGGCGAAACTGCTTGGGAAATTGGCAAGATCAAGTCACGCAGCGCTGATGAAATGCCTACGATAATTGTGTCATAGTAACCAACCTGCATCATGAAATCCCTCGTTATTCTTATCTCTGGCCGTGGCAGCAATATGCAAGCGCTACTGGAAGCAAAACTGCCAGTAGAAAATGTGACCGTAATCAGTAACAACCCAAATGCAACAGGGTTAGAGATAGCAAAAACACAGGGAATCAAGACAATTGTTGTGGATCACCGTTCTTATCCTGATCGCACGACATTTGACGCCGCACTGTCAGAAAAAATTGACGCTTACAAGCCTGATCTGATTGCATTAGCTGGCTTCATGCGTATTCTAAGTGATGGTTTTGTTAATCGCTATCAGGGCCGACTAATGAATATTCACCCCTCATTACTGCCTGCTTTTCCTGGCCTTGGTTCCCATGCGCGCGCATTGCATGAAGGGGTAAAAATTCATGGCTGTACGGTACATTTTGTCACGCCGCAAATTGATCATGGCCCTATTGTTATACAGGCGGCGGTCCCCATATTTTCAAGCGATACTGAAAAAACACTAGCAGCGCGTGTGTTACAACAGGAACACCTTATTTACCCGCAAGCTGTGCGCTGGTTCATGGAAAACCGTCTAAAAAGCTCATATAATCTTATCGAAGTATTCAATACCAAAACTACAAAAATAAATGCCACATCCTGTAGCACAGTTCTATATTCGCCAGGATTACAAAAATGAAAATATTCATACCCATTGTTCTGTTATGGGCACTGAGTTTTCCGACTTTTGCCACCGATTTACCTGCTCGTATTGATATCAGTTATACGGTAAAAACAGGCATCGGTGGCGGAAATTTGACTGAAACAATGAAGATCGAACAGAACAATGGCACTAACCAATACCACATTACCAGTGAAGCACGTCCAAGTGGCATCATAAAATTCATAAAACCCGGGAGCATTCTGCGCAATAGTTGGGGCAGCATCACAAAACTAGGTTTGCAGCCCACTCGATTCTCTGATCAGCGTAACGATAAACAGCCGAGCGTGGCTATTTTTGATTGGCGCAATCATGTACTTACTATTCAACATGAAAATGATGAAGAGAAAAAATCTTTACCCAATGGCACCTTGGACCGGCTAAGCTTTTCCTATAACTTCATGTTCTCCCCGCCACCCGGGGAATCAATAAATGCCCATATAACCGATGGGCACAGCCTCGAATTGGTCCGCTATGCGGTTGATAAAGAAATACTGAAAACGCCAATCGGAGAACTTGAAACAATCGTATTGACCATGCAACAAGAAAAAAACAATAAACTTAAAAGAACAATATGGCTTGCCACCGCGCATCACATGTTACCCGTACGCATTGTCGCCACCGAAAAAGATGGGCTTGAACTTGAAAAAATGGTTACCAATATCAATTTAAGTTACAGCGCTGCCCATTAATGCTCATTAGCAGCACTTACCTATTCTAAACTGCGCCATATATGGCGACCAATACTACTTCTTAAAAAATAAAATGCGCTTTACTTCTGCTCACCTTAACAAGGCCGTTTCCGCAATTCGAGCCGTCCTTCCGATGGAATACCCTGCCGATGCCGTATTACGACGTTTTTTCCGTGAACATCCGACGCTCGGCGCTAATGACCGCTCGTTTATTGCCGAGACGGTTTTCGGTATTTTGCGGCACAAGTTTTTTCTTGAATGCATGGTAACTTCTGCAACACCCCGTGCTTTGTTACTGAGCTATCTGATCAAATTTCAAGGGATAAATTTACGCGAGCTTGAGCCAGTTATTAGTGAAACAGAAACAAAATGGCTTGCTGAAATCAAAGCGATAACGTTGACGTCACAACCGCTTGCTGTCCAGGCGGAATTCCCGACATGGGTATTTGAAAAGTTACAAAATTATATGTCAGAAACTGATATTGTAGATCTCGGGGGCGCATTACAACAACCTGCGCCGCTGGATTTGCGCGTTAATACCATTCATGCAAAACGCGACGAAATTTTAGCCGCTTTAAGCCAGGAAGGAATTCAAGCGCAAGCAACACCCTACTCACCCGTTGGTATTCGACTTAACAACAAACCTGCAATTAACCGGCACCCTTTATTCCTCTCTGGAAAAATAGAAGTTCAGGATGAAGGTAGCCAATTACTGGGCTATTTACTCGCGCCAAAACGCGGCGAAATGATTGTTGACTTCTGTGCCGGCGCGGGTGGAAAAACGTTGTTACTAGGCGCATTAATGCATTCGAGAGGACGCATTTATGCATTTGATACTTCTGAAAAAAGATTAATCAACCTAAAGCCTCGTTTGAAACGCTCTGGGCTATCCAACTTGCATCCTCAGCTAATTACCAATGAAAATGATAGTAAAGTAAAGCGTCTGGCGGGAAAAATAGACCGAGTATTGGTCGATGCGCCATGCAGCGGTCTGGGGACATTACGCCGCAATCCGGATTTAAAATGGCGACAATCGCCTCAGAGTATTCTAGAACTCAAGCAAAAACAAGCTGCCATTCTGGCAGCCGCGGCTAAATTACTCAAACCAGGCGGCAGACTGGTTTATGCAACCTGTAGTTTATTACCAGAAGAAAATCAAGAGGTCATTGAGAACTTTCTTTCCAGTCATCGACAATTTACTCTTGAAAATTGCACAAACATATTTTCAAAACAAAAAATACCGCTTGATACTGGAAAATTTTTGCAACTGTCACCTTATCAACACGGTACCGATGGTTTCTTTGCCGCAACCCTGACTTTATGAAATGTGACTATTCAGTACATCACAGTAACTGTTCAGATTGCCCCTAAAATTTGTCAGCTAAAGGTACAGTAAGTTACTATAAAATCATCAAGTTCTGCGCTGGCTTAATGGATATAACAACGCCGGTAAGATAACCAGCACGCAAATCAGAGTTAACACGACCCCTACCGCGAGCAACAAACCCATACTAGCGGTACCCTGGTGCGGCGAAAACGCCAGACTTCCAAAACCAGCCAGGGTAGTCAACGCACTATAGTAAATGGCACGCGTTGTACTGGTATGCAACAAGTTTTCACTAACTGTTGCTGCGTTTCGGTATCGATGCACCATATGAATACTGCAATCAATACCAATGCCAAGCAATAACGGTAATGCAATGATGTTGGCAAAGTTAAACGGGATATCCAATAACACCGTGGCAGCGCCGGTAAACAACGCTGCAAGCAAAAGTGGCGTCATTACCAGCAAAGTATCAACAAAATTTCTTAATAACACCAATAGCGCTAGTATGACACCAACAAATGCCAGCGAAAAAGCATGAATAAATGCGTCGACTACGGCTTCACCAGCTTCAAGGCTGATTACTGGCACGCCGGTCGCCTGTGGCGCAGCCTGTTGTACCGCGCGCACAAAATTTCGTAGCGCATCATTGTCGCCGATATTGTCTGTAGGATAAACGGCAATCTGATACACGCCATTTTGACTGTACCAATGACTACTTATTGATTCAGGCAATTCCTGTTGTGTGAATGGAGTGGCTTCTAAAGCGACCTGTAAACGTTCGAGCGCATCGGGCAATAAGCCAAGCAGGTCTTGACTAATGGCATCCAGAAATTGCGACTCATTATTTCCACCATTGGAATTGATCGTTTTAAGATGTGTCAGCAATCCAGTCAAAGCAGTATTCAAGGCGCGAACTGACGCTGCGGTTTGATGATCAGGTTGCTCCACGATAAACTGAGTCAGTAAATTATTCAATTCTTCAAGTGCTGCATGCTGCTCAATAATGGTATGAGTATCTGCACTTAGTGACGAGTCCAGAAAAACAACGGGCCCTAACGTAAGCGCCATTTCATTAATAAAATCGAGTTTTTCTGCCTGTTCGGCTGGCACAAGATCAAAAATTGAAATAACTTTATCCACCTCCTGAAGTTTTTCAAGACGTGCAGCAATCTGCTTTGCTTCCTGCTGATTATCAGCGAGCACAACTGAATGCCAGGCTGAATCCTTTTCATCCGCAAGCAATTCCTGGAAAGTTTGCACTGATTCAGCCTGCGGATCGTTAAGATTCAGTAAATTATAATCAAATTTAGCTTTGGGTAATGCGACGATGGCAACGATTAATGCGAGCAATGTTGCCACATACACTAATTTTCGTAACCTTATTGGCAAATCCAATAATCGACGGCCTATTCTCCCACTTGAAGTCGGCAACTTTCTTTTCCGTATGGGCAGATAGCGTTGCAATGCGGGTACAATCGTAAGCGTCACAATCAAACTGATTAGCATACCCGTGCCAGAAATAATTCCTAACTCTGCAACTCCTTGATAAGCCGTCGGTATAAAAGCATAGAAACCAATCGCAGTAGTAATAGCGCACACGGTTAATGCACGCCCGATATCACCACCGGTGGCATGTAATGCATTTAATACTGTTAAATTTGTCCCTTTTAATTCCTGATGCCGCAATAAAAAATGAATCGCATAATCTACACCAAGCCCGATATAAAGTACTGCAAATGCGATGGAAATAAGGTTCAAGTGACCAACCGCAAAGGCTGCAAAAGTTGCAGTGAGTATTATCCCTAATACTAAACTCAATAATACAGCGAGTATTGCGCCCGCGGTCCTCAATGCGAAAAACAACACCACTGCTACCATGACAAGCGCAAGCATACCGGCCTCTTGCGCACCTAGCATGGCGCTGTTAAGTTCATCATAAGCTAATGCGGCTTCTCCGGTGATCCGAAGTTTCTCTGGCGCATTATCGGTCATGCCGATCTGTTGCGCTGCATCTCGGATCGCGGCAATCGGTTGCTGCGCTGAAAAAAGCTGGCTATAGTCCAGGTTTGGTTTGACCAGTATTAATTCCTGGTAAGTATTTTCTTGCTTCTCTCCACTAAAAAGTGTTTGCCATGATAGGGCCCGCGGTACTCCTGCAAGCCGCGCATCTAATGTTGCACTGACACCATTTAATATTGGCGCCAATTCCAGTTTACGACCAGACCGCAATTCTTCAATAGCTTCAGTTAGAATCGTGGCAAATGTATAGAGAGTAGGATCGCCAGCAATGCGCGCTATCAATGGCTGTGCCGCCGACAATTGGTCAGTGATATATCCTAGCTCAGGAATACTTTTAAAGAGCAATCCATTACGCTCAAGAAATGGGTCGCCACTTAAATAATAAGCATCAAGAAAATTATTGGTATCTTGCTTGAGCGCTTCAGTTAGCTGTTTAGCTGCGGAATTAACCTGCTCAGGTGTGGGCGCGTCCACCACCAGCAGCATAGTATCGTTATGCTGGGGGAATTCCGCCATATAGCGGATATCATTTGCACGAAATGGAAGCTCTTCCGAGAGCATTTCAGTGGTATCTGTGTGGACGCCCAGGTTTCGCGATGTATAAACGGCACATAATGAAGCAACCAAAAGCGCAACCAGTATTACCAAAGCCGCGTTTCGATAAGAAAAAGCAGCCCAGCGGGCAAAAAAACGATAGCTGGGGCTATGCGAGGGTTCCGTCATGATTTTACAAGGTTAACCATGTTCAGCTAATAGGATTTTATCCTTCAGCATTTCGATTAGCGCTGAAAAACCATCCCGTTGCAGGACAGTTCGATATTCTGTGCGTTTTAATGCTAGATCACTGACACCATCAACCAAGATATTGACAATGTGCCAACCTTCCCGCCCCTGTTGCAAAACATAATCAAAATCTATTTTGCTACTATCCGCCTTGATTAACTGACTACGTATCAATGTCTGATCGCGGGGTAAGGAACGTTGCTGCAAAATTTCAAACTGTTCCCCCTCATATTCATTGAATTGTCCAGCATAGGTTGCGATACTCAATTGACGAAATGTGTCTGCAATTAACTGCTGTTGTTCTGGATCCAGCTGCCCCCAATTGCTGCCAAGTACCGTGCGTATAATCAAATCAAAATCATGAGACTGGCTAATAACAGGCGCGAGTATATCAACACGTTCTTGAAAGTTGATTTTATCCCCTTCTCGCATTGCTTGGATTAGTGAGTCTTGCAGATCACGAACAATTTGTTCCGGATTATCTGTCGCCGCGTTGTCAGCCCAGGATAAAGGCATTACTGACAACATGAACGCCACGGCTAAAACATGCACCTTTAATTTAATTATGTGGTTTACTTTCATAACGGCGGTCCTTCCAACTCGCTCGCTCACCCTGCCAGTAACGAAATGCTGAAGTCCATGTCATGGCCAGATACAAAGTACCAGCGATTGGCAATGTCAGCGCCCAGAGTAATGAACGTCGATAGTAAATAAGTGTGGGAAAATAAGTTATCAGCATGGCAGTCCAGGCCAGCACGCTAATCGTATACGCTGTCGTACCTGGAAACAATAGTGGTGCAAGCAGCGCGAACCAAAACATGCTAGCCATTACCAAAGTGCAAATAACCAGCATTACGGGTGAGTATTGCAACTGCGTATATGCAGAGCGTTCAACCATTTCCCAAATTGGTTTTAGTTTATGATAGCCACGATGAATGCGAGCGGAATGGCTAAGACCAACCCAGGATTTCAAACCAGCCTGCTTGACACGTGCCGCAAGCGTGCAATCATCAATAAGCGCGTCATGGAGACTTAAAAAAGCACCTACAGTATGTAATGCTTCAGTCTTAACGAGAATGCAACCGCCGGCAGCGGCCGCAACATGTGAACCGGGTTTATTTGCTAACGCAAAAGGATATAATAATTTAAAGAAAAAAATAAAAGGTGGCATTAACAAGCGTTCGAAAAATCGCATCATCGGCGGCTCAGCCATTATCGATACTAATACCAGTTTCTCTTGTTGCGCTTTGGCCTTCAAGGTTGTCAGCATGCCGGGCATCAATTCGATATCGGCATCGAGCAATAATGTATATGGCGTACGTACTTCACGTAATCCCTGCTCAAGCGCCCACAACTTCCCGCTCCAGCCTGCCGGTGGGGTGCTACCAGAAATTACTTGCGCACCATACTTTTTCGCTTGCGTCGCGGTGCCATCAACGGACTGATCATCCACCACAATGATATGAATACCCGCCCCCTGCTGATGCAGCGCTTCCAATGTCTGCCGGATATATTCAGACTCATTACGCGCCGGTATTAATACCGTAATATCATCCAATAGCGGTTTTGCTCCAATGACATTCGGTTCAAGTTGCTCCCGAGTACGCCAAGGCTGCCAGGGAATAAGCACTAATAACCACCACAACAAAGCGCCGACAATGGCCAGATATGCAACTAATTCCTCAATCATGCTTATGCGGCGGTCAAATCTAAATCAATACTGGTAATTTTGCCTATTTTATTACTGAAACGGAGATATCAGAAAGTTTTTTAGGGTCTTTTTGTTCTTTAGCCGTCCATTCTAGGACTGGCTCAGCAACCATTTCACCTGTCGTTCTCGGACCTCTGATAGCGGTCAGAAATGCTTTTATTGGATGCGTTAACGTGTCTTCAACTGCAGTTGCTTCGTAGCCACAATGTGCCATACATTGCGCACACTTTGGATTAGTGGCGTTGCCGTATTTTTCCCACGGCGTTTCATCCAAAAGCTCTTTAAAAGTACTCACGTAACCTTCGTCCGCCAACAAATAACAAGGTTTCTGCCAACCAAAGACATTGCGCGTCGGATTACCCCATGGCGTGCATTCATAATTCTGATTTCCTGCCAGAAAATCAAGATAAAGCGCGGAGTGGTTCAACACCCATTTACGTTTCAGCTTTTTGCCAATTTCAAAAATACCCCGAAACAAGTGCTTGGTATCCTTGCTCTTGATAAAAACATCTTGTTGCGGCGCATGTTCATAACTAAAACCGGGGGCGATAGTTGACCCTTCAACACCCAATTCTGTTACATAATCCAAAAATTCGGCCACATCTTCAGGGGTTTCACCCTGAAACAGGGTACAGTTAACGTTGACTCTAAAACCCTTGCCAAGTGCCAGTTTTATAGCCTCAGTCGCGCGTTCAAACACCCCTTCTTGACAAACCGAAGCATCATGGCGCTCTTTTAGGCCATCAAGATGGACTGAAAAAGTCAAATAAGGCGACGGCTGGTAATCGCCAATTCTTTTTTTCAACAGCATGGCATTAGTGCATAAATACACATATTTTTTGCGGGCAACAATCCCTTCAACGATTTCTGGCATTTCCTTATGCAGCAACGGCTCGCCACCCGGAATGGAAACCATCGGGGCGCCGCACTCATCAACAGCCTGCATACATTCGTCAAAGGAAAGTCGCTGGTCCAGTATTTCCTCCGAATGCGCAATTTTTCCACAACCGCCACACGCTAGATTACAACGAAATAACGGCTCCAACATCAGCACAAGCGGATATTTTTTAACTCCTTTCAGCTTTTGTTTGATTAAATAACTACCGACTGCTATCTGTTGACGTAAAGGAATGCCCATAAGTTAACCCTCCAAAAATTCTTAGTAGCCAAATGAGATCATATTTAATGACCACACAAATATTCTTTGCATATAAACCTTGGATCAAAGTTTTATAGACAAAAAATATACAGTACGTTGATCCATAATGACTGAGCCAAGCGTACTAATGTACGCTTGGCTCATAACAACTGATCACTAAAATAACCAGTATAACTTAATAATCCACACCCAGTGCTCGTAATGTTTCTTTTGTAAATTGACCAGCTGCAATATTATTCTGTTGCTGAAAGCTTTCAAGTGCCGCCAAGGTTCTTGGGCCACTGATACCATCAACCGACCCTGGACTAAAGCCAGCATCTACAAGTGCTTGTTGAACACCACGAATAATCTCAGGCGTTACCGTTACCACTTCAGTCGCATCTTCATCCACGATGAGTGTCGTCTGTGTCGCTTCAAACGTAGTCTCTGTCTCTTCAATCGTAGTTAATGTTGTCGCTTGTGTTTCGGCTTCGGTTTGCACTTCGACTTCGTCTACTGCAACTTGAGTTGATTCAATACTAACATCAACGGCTTCACTCATGGCCTCACCAGCCTGATCAATTTCCTCGCCTGTCGCTTCGATAGCCACATCTGTTGTTTCAGAAACACCCTCAAGCATTTCATTAAAGGGATCCGATTCATCTAAATAACCAACACTATCGTTGTCATCAATCGCATCCATTCCCTCTAAGCCTTCTAAGTCTTCTAAGCCTTCCATACCATAATCTTCCGAATCTTCTATGGCAGCGAAATCTCCTACTGTTTCTTCACTTGGCATGGGCGCAATAGCCACCCCCTCACTTTGAATTACTGCTTCTTCCGGTTCCTCGCCACATCCTGACAACAATCCTGCTGCTAATAAAAGAACGGTCCCTGCTGCCAGCGTACTAATTTTACTTGATTTCATTGATAACCTCCGTAAGTATGTAAACAAAGTAATTAATCGTGAAAATCCATAGACATACTACTCACATCTTAATGATAAATCGAAATTCATATAATATTTTACTTAATTAACAATAGAAATGCGCACGATATTTTTCAACTCGTTCGATAGACTAAACTGTTTCAACCCAAACATGAGATAATTTAACTATTCCACGCACACTGACTTTATAGTTAATAAATATAATATTATAAACGACTTATCAATTAACTAGACATATAAATAAACAATCCTAAGCACACACTAAACATCTATAATTGCATTTAATTATTTTTCTTTACACATGATCTACATGTGTTGTATTTTTCTGACACCCAGACTCAGTAATTTATGTAAATAACGATATATATGCGTCCCCATCTGCTTCACCCTCACGTAAATAATCTAATTTTGATCGGTGGTGGCCACAGCCACGTGTTTGTTATCAAGCAATTGGGCATGAAGCCATTGCCTGAAGCCAGAATCACACTCATCAGTGAAAACACTTACACACCTTATTCTGGAATGCTCCCTGGCTTTATCGCTGGCCATTACAGCTTTGATGACTGCCACATCGATCTTCGAAAACTTTGTCAATGGGCTGGCATTCGTTTTATTTGCAGCACCGTTAAGCGCTTGGATCCTGCAGAAAAAGAAATAATCTGTCATCAATACCCGCCTCTCAGTTATGACTTACTATCGATTAATACAGGCTCACAACCTCGGCTGCATACCATAAATGGCGCCCTTCAGTATGGCCATGCTGTTAAGCCAGTCAATAATTTCCTTAGCCAATGGCGACAATGGCTAAATTCATCGGCTGCAACAGGCCAAACCTACCATATCATTATGGTTGGCGGCGGCGCTGCCGGCGTAGAAGTATTACTGGCCATGCACTATCACATACATAGCGCCAGCAATATCCGCGCAAACTTTACCTTGATTTGCTCAGATAAAAGCATTTTGTCAACGCATAACAAACGCGTTCAGAATTTTTTTCAACAACATCTTGATCGATTGGGCATAAAAATAATTACTAATCAAAAAGTGACCGCCATCACTGCGCATCAATTATTACTCACTGATGGCCAAACATTGGATGCAGATTTTGTTACTCTGGCAATTGATGCAGGTGCGCAATCATGGCTGACCGAGAGCGGCGTGCAATGTGACAGCAAGGGTTTTATCCAAGTAGACAAATTCCTACGCAGCATCTCCCATCCCGATATCTTCGCTGTGGGTGACAGCGCTGCTTTCACGCCATCCCCATTACCGAAAGCTGGTGTATATGCGGTACGTCAAGGACCAATTCTGACACTGAATCTTATCGCCGCACTAAAAAAACATTCTTTGCGGCCCTTTAAACCGCAACATCGTTTTCTTAGTTTATTGGCCACGGGTGAACGTCATGCAGTTGCCTCACGCGGGCCACTGTTTGCCACCGGAAAATGGGTATGGGACTGGAAAAACCATATCGATCGAAAGTTCATGGCGCGTTTTAACCCATCACCGATGGCCGCCAACAAAAATAGCGATGACACTCCACCTAATACAATGCGATGCGGTGGCTGTGGTGCGAAGATTAATAGTAGTATTTTACAGAATGTCTTATCAAAATTAGACATCCAGCCCAATCCTGACATCGTGAATGGCTTGGGAGACGATGCCGCAATCATTAACCTGCCGGCTGGGGTACAGTTGGTTCAATCCGTTGATTTCTTCAGGCATTTTATTGACGATCCTTATTTATTAGGCCGGATTGCTGCCATACATAGTCTAGGAGATCTTTACGCCATGGGCGCAAAACCTCACTCTGCATTGGTCACCGCGGTGATCCCATACAGTCAGGCGGCCATCATGGAAGAAACCCTGCATCACTTGATGCTAGGTATATTAACAACGCTTAACAATGAAAACACCACACTCATCGGCGGTCATAGTGGAGAGGGAAGCGAGCTGGCCGTTGGCTTGACTGTTAACGGCACATTAACACCTGGGCAGGCGTTAACTAAAAGTGGATTTAGTCATGGTGACAATCTAATTCTAACCAAACCAATCGGCACCGGCGTATTATTGGCCGCCAATATGGCTGCTAACTGTCAGGGCCGCTGGTTGGATAATGCCTTTAATTTTATGCTGCAAAGTAACCAAACCGCCGCAATGATTCTGCGAACAAACGGCACGCACGGCTGTACTGATGTAACCGGTTTTGGCTTACTGGGACATTTGCAGGAAATACTTACCGCATCCCAATATGGCGCCACTATAGCACTCGATAAAATTCCGGTTCTCGATGGCGCTTTGCAATGTAGCGCACAAGGAATACAAAGCTCCCTTTACAGTGCTAATAAAAAATCCAGCAACTACCCAAACTACACGGGCCAACATCCTGTATTTCCTTTATTATTTGACCCTCAAACTGCGGGAGGTCTACTGGCGGGCATACCAGCACATTTCACTGACAAATGCTTGCACGCCCTAGCTGACGCAGGCTATACAGCCGCTAAAATCGGATGGATTGACAAACAACTTCCTGCTAGCGTAATAACATTTAAAGAATAAATTAAATATGTTCAGATTTATTACCGCACTAATATTTTTGCTATTTTTTGCACCCTCAGTATTGGCAGAAACTTTTGTTTTTACCGCCATTCCTGATAATGACGAAACCCGATTAATGCAACGTTTCGGAAAAGTTGCCAGCTACCTGAGTAATGAGCTAAATATTAAAGTAAAATATATCCCTGTCAAATCATACCCAGCGGCTGTTACCGCCTTTCGTCTTAACCAAGTGCAACTTGCCTGGCTTGGCGGCCTGACGGGTATTCAGGCCAGGCGATTAACCCCCGGCGCAAAAGCAATCGTCCAGGGACATGAAGATGCCCGGTTTAAAAGTTATTTTATTGCGCATACCAGCACCAACCTGGCCGCATCAGATAGCCTGCCCAAAACTTTACATGGCAAGACGATGATTTTTGGTTCTAAAAGCTCTACTTCGGGTCGTCTGATGCCCGCATATTACTTGCATCAGCAATTCCAAAAGTCACCGGAAAAAATTTTTTCACGTGTTGGTTACAGCGGCAATCACTCACGCACAATCGCCTTGGTGCAGAGTGGCGCTTATCAAATCGGCGCAGTCAATTATCAAGTATGGGATCAAGAACTGGCAGAGAACAAGATTGACACCTCTCAAGTAAAAATTATCTGGACGACACCAGATTACCCGGATTATCACTGGACCGTGAGAGGAGACCTGGATAGTATTTGGGGGAAAGGATTTACCGTCAGACTTCGCCAGGCACTGCTCGACATGAGTGATCCAGATTTGCTGGCAGCGTTCCCCCGTACCGGTTTTATTCCAACCAACAATGACAATTATCATGCAATAGCGGTCAGCGCAGAAAGTATCGGTTTGCTAAATTAATTGTGGCCACCAACAATTCAGAGAACACTTTTCTCGATTTGCACTGTCATGGCGTAACCTATGGAAAAAAAATAGTTCTGCAGCCATTTCGTTTATGTATCAATAAAGGCCAACATATTGCTGTTCTTGGCGCAAATGGCGCAGGCAAGTCAACACTGCTAAAAGTAATTTTTGACTATTGCAAAACAACCGCGCAACAAGCCGCGCTCATTCCCCAAGATCTCGGTCTGGTTGAAAATCTCAGCGTTTTCCATAATGTGTATATTGGAAGATTGGACGAATACAGCACCCTATCCAATCTGATCAATCTCGCCATTCCCAGACTCTGCGTTAGGAAAGAAGTCAAATCAGTTCTTGGCAGACTGTCACTAGACGACAAATTATTGTCCATTTGCGGTGAATTATCTGGAGGACAACAGCAACGGATTGCTATCGCCCGGGCAGTTTTCCGGCAAGCGTCAGTATTAATTGCTGACGAACCCGTAACTAGCCTGGACCAACACCAGGCTGAAATAGCATTAAAGCTAATGATCGATCATCACACTAACAATATTATGGCATTGCATAATACCGACCAGGCAGTGCGTTACTGTGACCGGATTATCGGCATTACGGATGGCAATATCACACTGGATGCGCCAACTGACCAACTTTATTCTCAAGATCTTGCCGACTTCTATAAATACGCCTGCACGCAATAAACGAATGCCCGGCGGAAAAACCTCTCGAGTACTGGGCAGCTTTATCTTCCTGGCGATATTGCTATTGGTAACCAGCGACATCGCGATTACAACCGCCACACCCGGTGCCGAATTTCAGCGCATGCTGTCTGGCCTGCTGCACCCACACTGGCTCCCATTAACAGCACTAGTAAACGTACTGCTTAAAACAATCAGCTATGCCTTGCTGGGTGTTGCCATTGCAGCCATCTGTGGCTTCTTTTTTTCGCTCGTATTTCACGTCCGTCTAGTACGTATCATCTGCGCCAGCTTGCGGGCAGTTCATGAATTATTTTGGGGATTACTGCTGATTCAATTCTTTGGATTGCAACCACTTTCCGGCATTCTTGCACTGGCCTTACCCTACACGGGGATA
>JAJFJI010000225.1 GCA_021774205.1 Nitrosomonas sp. | reverse complement strand
TTGATCTCATGACACTCGAACCGGAGGATATTCTTGCCAGTCGCGTATTTCTTGAAGATAAACCTGATAGTGAAACAATCGCCACTACAGAAGCGAAAGACTAGAGCAATAACACGATGTTTTAATTCAAATGAATACGCTACCCCAACCGTTACGTATTTTTCCCAAAAAGATAGAAGCAGCCTGTTATAACCGGGCACGTCTCGCCCTGCTGCGACTAGGGGATCCATTACGAGTGACGCTGCAGAAGCATCGTGGTTTGGATGTGATTCTTAGTAATGTAAATTGGCTTTGTGTTGACAGATTTGCCGAGGATCAAGTTATACTGGCATGGTGCGATTTTAAAATTCATGCGCGTAGCAATTTACATCGCCCGGTAGCTACTAATTTATGGCTCTTCCATAGCTGCTCTGGTCTCATCATGGGCTCAGCGCTAGAAGATCTGCATCAATCACTGGATGAAATCGTGATTCATAAGAGTAAGGTTTAACGCACTATACAAACGGTTAATTCTAATATTCGGTAGGCGTTAACATACCTTTCACTTGACTGGATGCATAGTTGAGCCAACCTGCTGTGTTAAATGTTTCGGGGTTTTCTAACGATTGTAATGGGTACTATGTATATCCAGTGGAAAACACTTACCTATTGTTGTGCGAACATTCTTAGGAAGCTTACAACTATAACATGATTTTTTAACAGATGTGTCTTGTCGTCATGTACCTATTGGGTGTTGGTCACCGTTAAAAACAAAACCAAACCAAACTGTATTCGAAAAGCATAATTCATTTGAGTCCAAGGCTATAATAAAAGAAATTGCAATTATGTTGATAGGAGTTTTTTTATAATGTCAAAATATATCGCTTGGTTTGATCATTTGACGATGAAAGATGTTGGTCTTGTTGGCGGTAAGAATGCTTCATTAGGGGAAATGATTTGTCAACTTTCTCGAGCAGGGGTTAACGTGCCAGCAGGCTTTGCCACCACCACAGAAGCCTATCGGGAGTTTTTGGCTGCAAATGAACTTACTGATCGTATTAAGCAATTATTAGATAAATTGGACGTTGATGACATCAGTGCACTGACCGCCGCAGGTAAAAAAATTCGTGGATGGATGATGAGTGCCACGCTGCCGGATACTATTTCTCAAGCGGTGTCCGATGCGTATGAGAAGCTAGTTGCGAGCAGCAGTAATCAAGACGCAATTTCATTTGCGGTGCGATCATCGGCAACCGCTGAGGATTTGGCAGATGCTTCATTTGCAGGCCAACAAGAAACTTTGTTAAACATTCATGGGCTGGATCAGATTATTGCAGCCATCAAAGTGGTATTTGCTTCGCTGTATAACGATCGCGCTATTGCGTATCGTGTCCATCAACAGTTCCCGCATGATAAGGTGTATCTTTCAGCAGGGATTCAGAAAATGGTGCGTAGCGACCTTGGTGCTAGCGGTGTGATGTTTACGTTGGATACCGAAACCGGCTTCCGTGATACGATTTTTATTACTGCTGCGTATGGCTTAGGTGAGACCATCGTACAGGGCATCGTCAATCCGGATGAATTTCATGTTTATAAGCGTGGATTGGCAGCTGGAAATCCTGCGATTCTTGCCCGGCGTTTGGGCACAAAAGCCATTGAAATGACTTATTCTGATAAAAAAGACGCACAGGATTCTCCCACGATTACGCGCGATGTTGAAGCTGCTCGGCGTATGCGTTTTTCTTTATCTGATGCTCAGGTTGAAGCGTTGGCAAGCCAGGCATTGATCATTGAACAGCACTATGGCCGTCCTATGGATATTGAATGGGCATTAGATGGGTTAGATGGACAATTGTATATTGTACAAGCTCGTCCTGAAACCGTTGAAAGTCGTGCCAGCCCAATCTTGGAACGCTTCAAATTAAGTGAAAAAGGGACAATGCTGACAGAAGGTCGATCGGTTGGGCAAAAAATAGGTCAAGGAACGGCCCGATTGATCAAGTGTATTGATCAGATGCATAAAATTCAATCAGGTGATGTGCTCGTGACCGATATGACCGATCCGGATTGGGAGCCCATTATGAAGCGAGCGTCTGCGATTGTCACCAATCGTGGTGGACGCACCTGTCATGCAGCAATTATTGCAAGGGAAATGGGCATTCCTGCTGTGGTAGGCTGCGGTGATGCCACGGAACTCATCAAGGATGGCACAGCGGTTACAGTCTCTTGTGCTGAAGGTGATACGGGTTATGTGTATGAAGGCATACTGCAATTTGAGCGCACTACGGCTGATCCCGGCAAGTTGCCTGATTTGCCGGTAAAAATAATGATGAATGTCGGCAATCCGTCCCATGCTTTTTCTTTTTCTCAAACGCCAAATCAGGGCATCGGGCTAGCACGGTTGGAATTCATTATCAACAACATGGTTGGCATTCATCCAAAAGCGCTTTTGGAGTTTGATCATTTACCAAGTGATTTGAAAAATAAAGTGAGCAGCCGAATAGCGGGATATGCAGATCCAGTTAACTTTTATGTGGAAAAATTGACAGAGGGTGTCGCAACGCTAGCAGCAGCTTTTTATCCAAATCCGGTTATCGTGCGCACGTCTGATTTTAAATCGAATGAGTATGCAAACCTGATCGCGGGTAGCCGCTATGAGCCGGTTGAAGAAAACCCAATGATCGGTTTTCGTGGCGCATCGCGCTACTTATCGGCTGCTTTCCGGGACTGTTTTGAGCTTGAATGCAGAGCTTTACGCAAAGTGCGCGATGAGATGGGCCTGACCAATATTGAAATCATGATTCCCTTTTGCCGTACGTTGGAAGAAGCTGAGCAGGTAACTGCACTGCTTACATCGTTTGGACTTGTGCGCGGCAAGAACGGCTTACGCTTGATCATGATGTGCGAAATTCCTTCCAATGCGTTACTTGCAGAAGAATTTCTGCAGTACTTCGATGGCTTTTCCATAGGTTCCAATGATATGACTCAGCTAGCGTTAGGGCTCGACCGCGATTCTAGTTTGGTTTCTCACTTGTTCGATGAGCGTAATCCAGCTGTCAAGAAACTACTCAAAATGGCCATTGATGCTTGTCGCAAACAGGATAAATATATCGGAATCTGCGGACAGGGCCCTTCGGATTATCCGGATTTTGCAGTTTGGTTGTTTGAGCAGGGAGTCAGCAGCTTATCGCTCAATCCTGATTCAGTCATGGAAACGTGGCTTAATTTAGCAAAAACACTTAATGACTAAACAAAAACGCACTGTTTACTATTTGTCCGATCGAACCGGCATTACTGTAGAAACGCTCGGCCACAGTTTGCTAACTCAGTTTGATGGTATCGAATGGGAGACGGTCAACGTACCATTTCTGGATGAAGTTGAAAAAGCCAAAGCTGTATTAATACAGATTAACCAAGCTGCCAAGAGAGATGGTCACAGGCCTTTGGTGTTTAGCACATTACTGAATCCAGAAATTCTTGAAGTCATTAAACAAGCGGATTGTCGGACATTTGATTTCTTTGAAACATTTATCCAGTCAGTTGAAGAAGAATTGCACCGGCCATTTGTGCGCATGGCTGGGCGTTCTCATGGCTTTCAACATCACTTGTCCTATTTTAAACGTATTGCGGCGATCAACTATGTATTGGCACATGATGATGGTGTCAATCCAAAGAATTTTGCTGAAGCCGATATCATTCTGGTTGGTGTTTCGCGTTCCGGTAAGACACCAACCTGTCTATATTTGGGATTGCAATACGGCATTGCCGCCGCTAATTATCCGCTAACACAAGAAGATTTTCCAGTAATGCAGTTACCTAAAGTATTGGAAAATGTTAGAAGCAAATTGTTTGGACTGACACTTAGTGCCGCACAACTGCATTCTATTCGACAAGAACGTCGCCCAAATAGCCCGTATGCATCCCTGGCACAATGTCAGCGGGAAATTCAGTGGCAGGAATCGCTATTTCATTTATTTGACATTCCTTGTTTAGATACATCACGTATTTCAATTGAGGAAATCAGTGCCACTATCCTGAACCGTTGTGGATTGAAGCGTCAGTTGTATGGTTAAGTCAAAAAATGAATAGGTTTAAAAAATTCAAAATTTTTATCCACAATTTACATGATTGGCGCGTACGCTAAAAAGTATCCAACATCAGTATTTAGGTTTAATATTGCTTAAAAATTTGAAAAGGAGTTACAAATGAATCAAGAAATGCCACCATTAGATCCGCATCCACTCAGTGAGTACGTCGCCTGGGCGGGTGGGCGCAATCGGGAACCAATTTTGGGTGTAATGAAGGAGAAGTTGCCGAAAGATCCGGAACGCGTACTTGAAATGGCCAGTGGCAGCGGGATGCATATCAATCATTTTGCGCCGCATTTCAGCCATCTTCATTTTCATCCGACTGATAAGGATGTCGAGGTTTTTGATAACATCAAGAAAGTCACCGGTGACCAGGGCAATAACAATATTGCAGATCCGGTTCATCTGGATTTAACCAATCCGGAAACCTGGTTTAATCCAGGGCCTGAGAAATCATTTGCTGTGGTTTTCTGCATTAATATATTTCAGGTAGCACCCATTTCAATAGCGGATGGAATGATGAAATGTGCTGCCCATTTGTTAAAGGATGATGGGTTTTTGCTGATCTATGGACCATTTCAGATTGAAGGACAGTTTTCTACGGATTCCAATAAAGAATTTCATGAAACATTGAGTTCTGTTGGTGTTCCTGAATGGGGATTAAAGGATATTGCTGATTTGAAGCAGGCGGCGAAAAACCATGGTATGGAGCTAAAAGAAAAAATCGATATGCCAAGCAATAATTTTTCACTCATATTTGGCAAAAAATAGCCATGCAGTCATTATGTTCGGCAATTGTTGTCGGCGTCGGACCCGAGTGTGGGTTGGGTGCTGCACTGGCTCGCTGCTTTGCTGAGCATGGTTTGCATGTTTTTATTGTCGGGCGGAGTGAAGAAAAACTGAACGCGGTTGTAGCTAGTATTCAAACCGCAGGCGATACAGCGACACCGATCGTGGCGGATATAACAAATGAGCAAGACATTAGCCGGTTGTTTGAACGTGTGCGCGCGCGGCGAGATCGCATAGCGGTCGCGGCCTATAATGTAGACAGCAACATTCCTGTGCCATTTCTTGAAACCGGATCGGATATATTTACTGCATTGTGGCAGCAGAATTGTTTGGGTGCTTTTTTATTTGCCAAAGAAATCATTACCCTTATGCAGGAACAGCGGCAAGGCACCTTATTTTTTACCGGTGCAACTGCTTCGTTAAGAGCAAAGCCACCGTTTACTGCATTTGCTGCAGCGAAGGCCGGGTTAAGGGCGTTAGCGCAGGGGTTGGCAAGAGAATTTTCACCGCAAGGGATCCATGTGGTTCATACGATTATTGATGGCGTAATTGATGGAGATCGAGCGCGTAATCAGTTTCCCGAGTATGTTAAGGCTAAAGGTAAGGAAGGCTTGCTACAACTTGAAGCCATTGTGCAGACTTACTGGGCGGTCCATCAGCAACCATCCAGTGCATGGACGCATGAGTTGGATCTGCGGCCTTTTAAGGAGCCCTTTTAAAGTCTAAATGAGGAAGAAATCATGAATCAAACGACAGATTGGAATTTGCAAGGCGACTATTTTGAAACTTGTAACTGCGTTACAGCTTGTCCTTGCGTATGGTTGCAGCCGCCGTCAGAAGGTAACTGCAAGTTAATGGTTGCGTGGCATATTGATCGCGGCCATTTCAACGGTCAATCATTGGATGGGCTGAATGTAGCGCTGGCGTGCTATTCACCGGGTCATATGAAAGATGGCAACTGGCAGGCGGCTCTTTATGTGGATGAACAGGCCGATGATCAACAATTTGACGCTATTACGCAAATCTTTGGTGGCAAGCAGGGGGGGCATCCCGCCATTCTGATGAGTTTTGTCAGTGAAGTCTTGGGCGCCAAGAAAGTCAGAATTGATTATCAGGCGCAGGACAATAAACGGCAACTTAGCATTCCAGGCATTGCGCAGGCAGAAATTGAAGGCATCCAGGGTATCGGGGGTGGGGAGGCAACGATCGAAAATCCTCCGCTATGTGTGGTGCCGAGCCATCCTGCTGTTGTGGCGCGCTCCCAAAATTATGAGTATCAGGATTACGACAAAGTGTGGAAGTTTACAGATTGCAACGGCTATTATTCACCATTTATCTATCAGCCTTGACGTGCAATCTGGCTACTTTTAGTTTATCACTGGCAACTTCCAGCACTCATTGCCGTTTCCCGCTTTTTATTAGTAGGGACTTTCGGCTGCATAGTCATGTCTAAAACCCAACCAGTTATTTTACTGTCTTTGCTGGCAGTGATTTTTTTCGCATGGCTATATTTGTTTCATCAGCACTGGCAGATGACCTCGCTTCCCATGTCAGAAATGTGGATGCCGCCGTCTGATGT
>JAJFJI010000224.1 GCA_021774205.1 Nitrosomonas sp. | reverse complement strand
AGATTCGGTTCAATGTTAAGATAGTAGGCCTCAGACTCAGGCAACCCACCCCAACCGATTGCAGTTCCGAGCAGATGCCGAACTTCACCAACGTCTTCTTTTTTTCCGAACATTCTCCTGGCATCTGGAGCAAATCTGCCTAATTCAATCACAGCCGTATAAATAGCCTCATAACTGGCTTGATCGTATTCCGGGTGAGTGTACGGCCTGGCAGATTCCGCATTTATTAAGATGCCATCCTGAATAGCATTCGCTTTTTCGATATCAGCAGGGTCTGACGCATCTATAAGAGTCCGTATCGTTATATTTACATAAGGGGAGTCGAACTCTTTCATAGTCAGCTGATAGGTGCCTGGATCGTGATACACATTGTTAATGTAGTGATCCTCGTTGACGACCATGACCGACACATAGCGGCCATTAGTTTCCGGAATAGGTCAGGGTGGCTCCCTTACTGATATCGACTATAGCGCCACTGTAAAGCGTATCTCGATTCATTCGTATAACGGACTGTTTATCTAGAGGTTAGGGTTCACGAATATGCACGAATTTATTGACTTCGCCATTAAGGAGTGCGAGCGTTTTATCGAAATTTACGGCGGTTTCGGCACGCACAAAATTGTCTACGTTTACTACGACAGGTTCAGACGCTAGTGCGGGCAGGTTAAGAAGACAGCCCATGCCTTACTATGATAGTGGCCAGTCGGTAACTTCTACTTTTTTTAATCATCACAATTCCTCGATCTAGTCATATTAGATAATATCAACATTGAAAATCTTGACTATTGACGAGTGTCAAATGTTTCCCAAACAAAACCCGCCAACGAATGGGCCATGTGTTTCAGGGTCGGTAACAAGCGATTATTGTGCAACCATAGGGTTGCGAGCATGTCCTGGCTTGCTGCTGACAATTTGCTTAGTTTCTTCGGTAATCAAAGAAAAGCAGCGATTCGCCTATACAAAGTGTATGTCAGCCAAGGTGTTAATCAACCCTCCTCAGGGAAAATAGTGCAACATACCTATTTAGGAGATAATGTTTTTATTAATGAGGTTCAGAAACATATCAGTTTGAAGCAAAGTGATCGTGATTCATATCACGAAGCGGTCAAAAAAATACCCAAAATACCAATAGACGAAATTATTTCTGAGATTGAAGATAGAGGAGAGGCAATGCGTGCGGTTTACAAAACTGGTCGTTACGCAATGTTTGACATTGCAGCGTATTTTAATGTTCATTGCAGCACTGTGAGCCGGACAATTTGTTTGCACTGCAAGATGCAATGACTGACACTTTCAAGAGGCTTTTTATGAACGAGCCTGATTGGAGAACACCTTTGACAGTAAAAAGTACAATCGAATATATCAATTAAACATACAGGTACGCAAGGAGATCTAAATGCGACGATTACTCTTCAACTATAGCATAGCAATGTTTTTTGTCGTCATAGGGCTGAGCCCGGCCTACGCAAAACAAGCTGAAGCCCAACGGGTTTTATTCACTAATGCGACAATTTTTGATGGTGTGAATGAGAAGCTTCGTGAAAGCATGGACATACTCGTCGAAGGTAACAAAATTACCACAATCAAAAGCTCCATTCCCGTGCCAGAAGGTACAACCGTGATTGATGCCAAGGGTCGCGTGCTGATGCCAGGGCTGATTGATGCGCATTGGCATTCCTTGTTTGCAACAATTCCACAGGCCAAACTTTTGCAGTCCGATGTGGCTTATATGAATTTGTACGCTGCACAAGGTAATAAAGATGCGCTGATGCGTGGTTTTACGTCAGTGCGCGACGTCGGCGGCAACGTATTCGGCCTCAAAAGAGCGACTGATGAGGGTTTGCTTAAAGGGCCTCGTATTTACCCTTCCGGTGCCTATATTTCCCAAACATCAGGGCATGGGGATTTTCGTGGCCCAAATGATGTTCCCGCTAACGAGGCCGCTCCGCTCGATTATTTGCAGCGTAACGGCATGACGTTGATCGCTGATGGTGTTCCAGAGGTAATGAAGCGGACACGCGAAGTCCTGCGCATGGGGGCCTCACAGGTCAAAGTTATGGCAGGTGGTGGCGTGTCATCTTTGTATGATCCGCTGGACGTTACCCAATATACCTTCGAGGAAATGAAAGCGATCGTCGATGTGGCCAAAACCTGGAATACATACGTTGCGATTCATGCCAATACGGACAATGCCATCCGCCAATCCATCGATGCTGGCGTCATGTGTGTTGAGCACGGCTTTCTCATGGAAGAAGACACTATTAAGCTAATGGCTGAAAAAGGCGTATGGTTCAGCATGCAGCCAATGCTTAATGACGAAGATGCCATTCCTTTTCCAAATCCTGTTAGTCAGGCCAAGTTTGTAGAGGTCACTGACGGCACCGACAAGGTGATCAAATTAGCAAAGAAACACAAGGTCAAAACTGCCTGGGGTACCGACACCCTGTTCGATCCTGAGCTGGCAAAAAAACAGGGTAAATTTATCGTCAAGCTGAAGCGCTGGTATACACCTTACGAAGCACTAAAAATGGTGACATATGATAATGCGCAACTGCTTAAGATGAGCGGCCCCCGCGATCCATATCCTGGTGAATTGGGCGTAGTAAAAGAAGGCGCACTGGCCGACCTGGTTCTAGTTGATGGCAATCCCCTTGATAATCTAGATCTCGTCGCGGAGCCGGACAAGAACTTCGTGGTAATCATGAAGGATGGTATCGTTTACAAAAATGTACTTCGTTGATCGTGTGATCGCCTAACACACAGTGTCAATGTTGTTTACGTTAGTTGCTACAGAAAACCCAACCCTCAACTAGACACCATTGTGCCTTCTGATTTTTCCTGAGTAGCGAAAAGCTATACATGCGAAATAATAATCGTAGTAATATCTTAGAAAACCTGAAGCAGTAAACCAACAATCGCAGTATGGTTTGCACGTTTGTTAGTAGATCAGCCGAGCCTGACCTCATTGATAGAACTTAGTGCTTCGAATCTATTTTGTTAACGAATGGAGTTTCAAATGTTTGATGTTCTGAAACGAAGTGTTTATGCAAGTATCGGGTTGGCCAATGTGACTAAGGAAAAGGTTGCTGATTTGGTTGCGGAAGTGACGAAGGAAGGAGAACTCACCGAGCAGCAGGTGGAAGAGTTCAAGGATGAAGTAAGCCGGCGCAGTGAGGCAGCGCGGATGGAACTGACCGCCCTGATCGATCAACAGATTGACCACGCGATGATCCAGATGGGTCTTATTAAAGGAGAAAGTAGAAAAATCGCAGTAGAGGCCGGCAGTTCCTTCCAGGCCTTGGTTGACCAGCGTGTTGATGAAGCACTGCAGCGGATAGGTGTGGCAAGATCTGCGGACGTGGATGAATTGAGGCAACGTATTGCTGCATTGGAGAAAGTGAATGCATCATGAACCTCCTTAACCTGAACGAACATTCCAAACAAGGAAAACGCCTGTTGGAGATAATTCGAATCCTCAGGCACTATCGCGTTGGCGATTGGTTCAAAGCCATTCCGGTCCTTGAACTGCCGGATATGATGAGGAGCCCGGAGTCACGGGAAATGCGGGATCGCCCTTTGGCCGAACGTCTGCGCCTTGCCTTAACGGAGATGGGGACGACGTTCATCAAGCTAGGCCAGATTCTGAGTACTCGGGACGATCTGGTGGGGCCTGATATCGCCGGTGAACTGCGGAAGCTCCAGGCCGACACCCCGGCCGATCAGCCTGAAGTCGTCCAACGGACCATAAAGGATGAGCTGGGTGCTGCACCCGAGTCGCTCTTCTCGGTGTTCGAGCTCGAAGCGTTCTCATCGGCCTCCATCGGCCAGGTGCACCGGGCCGTGTTGAAGGACGGGCAGGAGGTTGTGGTCAAGGTTCAGCACGACGGGATACAGGAAAAGGTGCGAGTCGACCTGGACATCCTCATGACCCTGGCTAAACTTCTCCAGGAATATGTGCCAGAAACCAGAGCTTATCAACCAGTGGCAACCGCGAATGATTTTCGACGGACATTGTTGAGGGAATTGGATTTTACTTCTGAACGGCGCAGTATGGAGCAATTTTCCCGTAACTTCAAAGACGATTCCACGGTCCATATTCCTGCTGTTTATGGTGATTATTGCAGTCGTCGCGTGCTGACTATGGGAATGCTTCAGGGTATTTCAGGAACGAAACCAGATGAAATTCAATCGTCGGGTGTTCCCCTTGATGATTTTGCCAGGGCAGCGGCCAAGGTCTTTCTGAATATGATTTTCCGGGATGGTTTTTATCATGCCGATCCCCATCCAGGCAATTTCATGTTGCTGGAGAATGGCGTTCTGGGATTGCTCGATTGCGGCATGGTCGGCCGGATTGACGAGCCCACGCGTGAACTTTTTGAGGATCTGCTCATCCTGTTGTTGCAAAAGGATTCCGAAGAGTTTGCCGATTTGCTGCTGCGCGCCGGTTCCGCTCCGGAGGATGTCGACCGTATAGCCTTTCGTACCGACGTCAGTGATCTGTTAATTGAGTACGGAACACAAGAACTTGACGAATTGGATCTTGGCGCAGCCCTGGAGCAGATCACCAGCATTGTGCGGCGCCATCACATTCTTATGCCTTCATCCGTGTCTCTGTTGCTTAAAACCTTGGTGATGTTGGAAGGCACCTCGCGGATGTTAAACCCGAATTTCAGTATGGCTGAGCTGCTTGAACCGTTCAAGGGGCAATTGATCCGTCAACGTATGGATCCACAGCGCTATTTGCGCGGGTTACAACGAGCGGCCCGCGATATCGACCGCCTGGCCAGAAAAGGTCCACGCAATCTGGCAGACATACTGGAGCGCCTGCAATCCGGCAGACTGAAGATAAAACACGAACATGAACGTTTAGATGTGATTGTCGATCGCATAATTGTAGGAATAATAGTCGCCTCGCTTTTTTTAGGTTCTTCCATTCTGTTGAGCCAACGTTTTCCACCATTGATATTTGGGATATCTGTCATAGGCGCTTTAGGGTATCTCTGGGCAGTTGTCGTCATGGGTAAGCTACTATGGTCTCAAATGAAAAGGAGCCAACAATGAAATTAATCAATCACATCATTCATGCCAAATCTTTCAATGTAAGGGTTGCGCTGGATGTTGTGGGGACCGGTTCTGCGAGGTTGATGTCCTTAAATCGTTTTTAAACAAGAACTGATAAAACTAGACGAGATCATCGCGGACAGGATTACCTGGCAATTAGTGCAGCTGTTTGTAAAAGGATCGAGTCGAACGGCATCAATCTAGTACAAAAGGTGTCTACCATTGGATTTTGCAGGATGACAAGCCACAGATCCATAGGTTAGTATAGAAATCGGACGGGGATGTGGCTCTTGGTGTCAGCGGACAGGCAGCAGTTTCTTGAGTTCCGCGTCAATTCCGCATAAAGCACCGGCAGTCGTTCGACATGATAAACCATGGGTTGATTCTATTTTATTCGGGTCTATTACGACCCCTGCCAGAGAAAAAATCTAGCGCTGGTTCTCAATATCTTCACGCCCTAAGATTCGCATAATTTCAACATTATCGCCATCAATGCGGTAATAGATAGAATGACTTTCATATACGCTCCAGCGGTATCCAACGCGAATATGGTCAACCGCTTGTCAAAGAAGTGGGGTTTTAGAAACCTGTGTCTTAATCCATCAGAATAATCCTTTGCCTGTTCCAACCCAAATATATCAATGCCATAATCAAAAAGACGTTCAAAATCTTCAACGGCATCTTCATTGAGTTTATAACTTCCCATTCTTACGCCTGCGTTTAATTAGTCGTCCCTGAGAAACCAATCAACCAACTGATAACATTAAATAATATTCATATTTTTAGTGGTCATTTCGACCGGAAATGGTAAAATAACGCTATATTTTCTGGTCGAAATGATGCTTAAAAATGCTCAAAAAAAGTA
>JAJFJI010000223.1 GCA_021774205.1 Nitrosomonas sp. | reverse complement strand
TGTTTCAATATTCCACCGGTAACGGATCCAGGCTTCGCCATAGATACCAGGTGGCCACGGAGCGCCAGGGTTGCCATGTTGCGGCGATTGCGTGCATAGCGCTTTTGTCTATTGGCTGATTGGCGTTGTAGTGTATGCGGATTGCTCGCTGCAAGCCAATATCATCTAGTGGTAGTATATCTGGGCGCAGCATGTGAAAAATTAGAAACATTTCCGCGCTCCAGCGCCCAATCCCTTTGACGCGTGTTAATTGAGCAATGACTGATTCGTCATTCATTTCATTCCATGAAGTTTCATTCAAAATGTCATTAATAAAGTGTTGGGACAAATCTTGCAAATAACTTATTTTTCTGAACGATAGTCCGCAGGCGCGCAGCATGTTTTCATCGCTGTTGAGAATAGTATGGGGCGTGGTTTCTGGGACTGCCGCGACAACTTTTTGCCATACTTTTTCAGCTGCTTTTACTGAAATTTGCTGGCCGACAATGGCGCGTGCCAGGGTGGTGAAAGCGTCGCCCCGTGAATTTAATGCAGCATTATCAAAACGCTGCGTGAGTTGGCGCATGACGTTATCATTTGTTGCTAATTCCTGGGTTGCTTGCTTCCAGTAGGATGGGGTCATATGTCGAGGGTGTTAATCGTTGGGCTATGCACATCCTTGAGTGCGTTTTTGATCATTTGGTGCAAAATTTTATTTATGCTTTGGCAAATATATCGCATAATTCGATAAACCACATTCAATTTTTTGCCTATCTCTTTTATTTATTGAGTGATATTTTTTCCGGGGTAAGGTTATGTGTAATTTTAACGTAAGATTATCCCTGATATTAATGTAATACTATCTCTAATTTTGTCTTTAAGCCTTTGTCAAATAAATAAAAAAATCAATATTTTTACTTGACCTCCAACACTTTTTTTATTAAAGTGGGGGCCAGTGGATTATTGTGGTGAAAAGTGGGGTGAGGTTAAAAATAACTTTGCCCATTTTGACAAGGGGGCGGCAGCTTGTTTCGTGGCATCACGCAACTCAGTCTGGATAGCAAAGGGCGGCTTGCGATACCGGCAAAGTATCGGGATGGCTTGGTATCCTTATGCGCTGGGCGTTTAATTGTCACTGCAGATCCTTCCAGGTGCCTGTTAATCTATCCCCAGCCAGCGTGGGAACCCATCGAACAAAAACTCATTAGTCTTTCTAGTTTTGATAAAAAAACGCGAAGCTTGCAACGATTGCTTGTCGGTAATGCCAGTGATGTAGAGATGGATAATGCTGGCCGTGTTTTGGTGTCATCGCCATTGCGCAAATTTGCTGGACTGGCTAAAAATGTCGTACTGGTGGGGCAAGGCGCAAAGTTTGAGTTGTGGGGCGAGGAACAATGGGATCTGCAAATGGAGGATGCGCTTGGTTTTGAAGATGGCGATGGCGGTATGCCCACTGAACTTGAAGGGTTTTCGTTATGATCTGGCGCTAATGATACGCTATGCATATTACAGTTTTGCTGCGCGAGGCGGTCGATGCACTGGCTGTGAAATCGGATGGAATCTATGTGGATGGAACTTTTGGTCGTGGAGGGCATAGTCGCTTAATTCTTTCCAGGCTGGGGGAGAATGGCAGGTTAATCGCCTTTGATAAAGATCAAGCCGCGGTAGCTTCGGGAAAGCAAATTGATGACAAACGTTTTTGTATTAGGCATAGCGATTTTTCCCAAATGTGTTGGATGCTTCAGGAGTTGAGAGTTGATCACGTTGATGGTGTGTTGTTGGATTTGGGTGTGTCCTCGCCGCAATTGGAAGAAGCGTCGCGTGGATTTAGTTTTCGGTCAGATGGGCCGCTCGATATGCGTATGAACACTAACCAGGGTCAAACAGCCGCGCAGTGGCTTGCTTCTGTATCGGAATCCTGCTTGGCCGAAGTGATCAGAGACTATGGCGAAGAACGATTCGCTAGGCAGGTTGCAAAAGCAGTTGTTATGGCAAGAGCGCGGCAACCTATTGTTACCACGCACCAGCTTGCTGAAATCGTTGCGGCGGTGGTGCGTTCGCGTCAGCGTCAACGGGGAAATAAGCAGCATCCGGCGACGCGCACTTTTCAGGCGATACGGATATATATCAATCAGGAGCTTGAGGCGTTGTCGTTGATACTGCCGCAATGTGTGAAACTTTTAAAGACGGGTGGGCGGTTAGTGGTTATTAGTTTTCATTCGCTGGAAGATCGCATCGTGAAACGTTTTATGCGTGCCGCAGTAAATCCGGTCAAATTGCCGCGAGGATTGCCGTTGCGGGATCGAGATGTGCAGCAATTAAGCCGTCAGACATTAAGGCTGGTTGGTAAGGCAATACGGCCTGATGAAAAAGAAGTGGCGGCTAATGCGCGCGCCAGAAGCGCCGTTATGCGCGTGGCTGAGCGAGTTTGAGTGGGAAGTGACGGTATGGCTAAATTAAACATTGTTTTGGTGTTAATTCTAATAGCGAGTGCATTGAGTGTTGTTACTTCACAGCACAAGGCGCGTAGTCTATTTGTGGCGCTGGAGAATGAACAGGAAACAGCGCGTCAGCTGGAAGTGAAATGGGGGAAGTTGCAGCTTGAACAGAGCACTTTGGCTATGCATGGACGAATTGAACAGATCGCGAGAGTAAAGTTAAATATGAAGGTGCCGACCGCATCACGCGTGCAAATTGTGACATTGAATCATCCCGCTGATGGAAGTGATTCTGAAAGCGTGCGCAAGCCATGACGCCTCACTCTGCATCGAATATTACTTTGTCAGCCTGGCGCTCACGTTTTTTGCTCGGTTTGTTGTTGCTCGGTTTCTTTGGGCTGGTTGGTCGCGCTGCGTATTTGCAGGGGAATGATTTTCTTCAGAAAGAAGGCAAGTCGCGTTATAGCCGTATTGTTGAGACGAGTGAGCGTCGTGGAATGATTACAGATCGGCGTGGAGAAGTTCTTGCGATTAGTACACCGGTTGCATCCGTATGTGCAGATCCCCGGAAAATGGAAGCATCGAAGGAGCAATTAGAGAATTTGGCTGTCTTGCTGAAAATGGATATAACAGAAATTCAGGCACGGGTTTCTGATAAGCGTAGAGGATTTGTTTATCTGAAACGACGCGTGTTGCCAGAGGCGGCGGAAAGTGTTGCAAAAATGAGTGTGCCGGGCGTGTTTTTAAAGAATGAATTTCAGCGCTTCTATCCAACGAAGGAAATGGCTGCCCACGTGCTTGGCCTGACAGACATTGATGACCGAGGGCAGGAGGGAGTCGAGCGTGAATGGCAAGAAAAACTCGCAAGTGAGCTTGGTAAGCGTCGTGTTATTCGGGATCGTAAGGGACAGATTGTTGAAGATGTGGAGAAAATCCGGGCAGCCCGGCAGGGGCAGGATTTGGTTTTGTCTTTGGATAGTGGAATCCAGTACTTGGCGCACAGTGGATTAAAAGACGCGGTTGAGAAAAACAAGGCCAAAGCAGGCAGCATTGTGGTTCTGGACGCGCAGACCGGTGAGGTGCTGGGGTTGTCGAATTTGCCTGTTTATAATCCCAATCGAAGAACGACTATCAATGACACCAATATCCGTAACCGGGCTTTAATCGACACTTTTGAGCCGGGTTCAACACTGAAGCCATTCGCTGTTGCTGTTGCGATGGAGGTGGGTCAGGTTAATCCAGATACTGTTGTGCAGACTGCGCCAGGTACGCTCAGGGTTGGCAGGGCGACAATTCGCGATGTACAGGATAAAGGAGAGTTAACGGTAGCCCAGATAATTCAGGAATCCAGCAATGTTGGCACGGCAAAAATAGCTTTAGCATTGCCGGCGCAAACATTATGGGAAATGTTAAGCCGCTCGGGTTTTGGTATGCCTGCTGACATCGGTTTCCCCGGCGAGGCGAAAGGTGCGTTGCGGCCCTACAAAACCTGGCGGCCAATTGAACAGGCGACGATGTCATATGGCCATGGTATTTCAGCGAGTTTGTTGCAGCTGGCGCGGGCGTACACACTTTTTACAACAGGTGGTGAATTAAAGCCAGTTTCATTGCTGAAACAAAACTCACCGACGATGGGTCAACAGGTCATTTCTAGAGCTACTGCGCTAGCCATGAGTAACATGCTTGAGTTGGCGACCCAGCCTGGAGGGACTGCACCATTGGCTCAAGTGAATGGCTATCGCGTTGCAGGTAAAACAGGGACAGCGCATAAACTAATCGATGGCAGCTATGCTAAAGACCGCTATATATCCTCATTTATAGGCTATGCGCCAGCATCAAATCCACGGTTGATCATTGCTGTGATGTTGGATGAGCCTTCTGCGGGACAATACTTTGGTGGAGCGGTTGCAGCGCCCGTATTTAGCAGGGTGATGACAGGTGCCTTACGCATGTTGAATGTGCCGCATGATGCGCCGGCTAATAATATTGTGCTATTTCCAGCGACTCCTGAAGTAGAGATTGAGGAGGGAATACTATGACAACAGAAAATCCAAAAAAACCTTTTGATTTTCACTTGCTGGATGATCTGGGTGTTCCAATCAGGCATCTTGTTTCGGACAGTCGCCAGGTGAAACCGGGTGATACCTTTCTTGCTTATGCTGGAGAAAGGTTTGATGCACGTAGATTTATTCCTCAGGCTATCGCGGCGGGCGCAAATGCAGTGCTATGGGAGCGGCGTAATTTTACTTGGAATCCAGCATGGAAGTTGCCGAACTTGTCCGTGGTGGATCTGCGCGCTAAAGCAGGGTTTATTGCCAGTCATGTCTATGGTTATCCCTCTCAGAAACTATGGCTAGTGGGTATTACAGGTACCAACGGTAAAACTTCGTGTAGTCACTGGTTTGCTCAAGCAATGGCCGTATTGTATAAAAAGACGGCTGTTATTGGCACATTGGGTGATGGGTTTCTCGGCAACCTGGCACCCATCGGAAATACCACACCCGATGCAACCTTATTGCAGTATGAGCTGGCCGAATTTTTGCAACAAGGCGCAAAAAGTGTCGCAATGGAAGTGTCATCGCATGGTATGACGCAAGCGCGTTTGAGTGGCGCAACGATTGCAGTGGCAGTGCTAACCAACTTGTCACGTGATCATCTAGATTATCACGGTAGCATGGATGAATATGCTGCCGCCAAAGCAAAACTATTCTTTTGGCCGGGCCTTAAAAATGCAGTGCTTAATCTCGACGATGTGTTGGGCGTTGAATTATCACGGCAGCTAGCGAATAAGGACACGCAAATCATTGGTTATGGGTTTAGGCAGCCGGAGATGCCTTGCCAATATCCGGATAACCTAAGAATCTTGCGTGGCTCTAATCTGAGTGCAAATATTCGGGGCCTGGTGTTTGATGTTGAATTTGAAAAGGATCGTGCGCGAATCAACGTGGATTTGTTGGGGCGGTTTAATGCATCAAATTTATTGGCTGTATTGGCAGCTTTACTGGCTAGTGGCTTCAGGTTTTCAGATGCAGTGTGGGCCTTGCAACAGGTAAAGTCAATTCCAGGTAGGATGGAGAAACTGGATGGAGAAGATCGGTCAATCGTTATCCTGGATTATGCGCATACGCCAGACGCTTTGGAGAAAGTGTTGGTAACCCTCCGTGAGATCTTGGTTGAAAATGCCAGAGTGATTTGTGTTTTTGGTTGCGGCGGTGAACGTGATCGAGGTAAACGTGGGCTGTTAGGCGAGGTTGCTACTCGCCTTGCAGATGAAGTTATTGTTACCAGTGACAATCCACGGAGTGAAGATCCCCGTGCGATTATTGATGATATTGTGGCGGGCGCAAAAACAACCGTCAATATTGAGGAAGACCGGGTGTCTGCGATTTATCAGGCAATTTACAGTGCACGCAAAGGAGATATCGTGCTCATTGCGGGCAAGGGACATGAAAACCATCAGGAGATTCATGGGCAAAAAATTCCTTTCAGCGATGGCAAGGTTGTGCAACAGGTGTTACAGGAGTTGTCGGCCAAGGTGGCGGTATCAGGATGATGGCGGTAAGGGAAGCGGCCCAGGTCATAGACGCTGATTGGAATGGCTTGGATGCTTACTTTACGGGTGTTAGTACGGATAGCCGTACAGTGCGGGCGGGTGATTTGTTTATCGCATTATCTGGCGAGAAATTTGATGGTCACAAATTTGTTGTCGGTGCGATAAAAAAGGGCGCGGTTGCGGCCATGGTAAAAGCGCAAGCAGGCGATGGTGATTTGATGCCGGGCAAGCCTTTGATGAGGGTGGCGGATACGCGGTTGGGATTGGGACAGTTGGCAGCATCATGGCGCCAGCGTTTTGCAGCGCCGTTGGTTGCGGTTACCGGTAGTAATGGCAAGACCACTGTCAAAGAGATGATTGCATCGATTCTACGGCAGGAAATTGAGAATAAACAGTTCGGTGATCATGATGCTGCAGAATATGTATTAGCTACGGAAGGCAATCTCAATAATGATATTGGTATGCCATTGATGTTGTTACGATTGCGTGCGCAGCATGTTTTTGCAGTGATTGAGATGGGGATGAATCATATTGGTGAAATATCATATCTAACGCAACTGGCAAAACCGAATGTGGCAGTCATTACTAATGCTGGTGCGGCGCATATCGAAGGGCTGGGAACGGTAGAGGCCGTCGCGCACGCCAAAGGTGAAATTTTCATAGGATTAGATCAGCAAGGTGTTGCGATTATCAACGCGGACGATCCATATGCGCCATTATGGTACAAGCTTGCGGATGGTAGGCAGGTGGTGGATTTTGGGTTGAATGAAAATGCGCAGGTGAGCGCGAGTTTTCAATCTGATTCACTAACTAACAGCCTTACATTGAAACTTCCTGATGGCGCTGAGCAGATGAGTTTGCGGGTGCCTGGTAAGCATAATGTTCGAAATGCGCTTGCTGCAGCGGCTGTAGCAGTGGGGTTGGGAATAAGTAAAGCAGTGATTGCCGCGGGGTTGCAGAAATTTGATGGTGTGAGCGGGCGAATGCAAAAGAAAAATGGATTTCATCGTGCGACATTGCTCGATGACAGTTATAACGCCAATCCAGAGTCGGTTCGTGCTGCATTGGCGGTATTGGCAGCAACATCAGGTAAAAAAATCTTAGTGTTGGGTGATATGGGTGAGTTGGGAAAATCTGCGGCGGATTTTCATCGATGTATTGGTAAAGAGGCGCGAAGTGCTGGGCTGGACAAATTGTTTACTTTGGGTGAACTAAGCGCGTATGCAACTGAAGAATTTGGTAATGGCGCACAACATTTCGAAAATATTGATGAATTGTTGAAAGAGACCGAAAAATTACTTGCGGCAGATGTCACATTATTAGTCAAAGGATCACGCTTTATGCGGATGGAGCGCGTGGTCCAGCGTTTAGAAATTGATGCTTGATAAAACAATGGAATGCTTGAATTGGCGCTACAAGGAATTATGAATCTTCGATATAAAAGGCTATTTTGGGAGCTTTTATGCTGTTAGAGCTTTCTCAATGGCTGGCTTTGGATATCCGTGCTTTTAATGTGTTCAATTACATTACATTACGCACCATGTTGGCCGCACTGACTGCGCTGGCAATTTCGTTTGTCATTGGCCCGTTCATGATACGTAAACTAACCGCTTATAAAATAGGCCAGTCTGTGCGAGATGATGGGCCACAAACGCATCTTGTTAAAGCAGGTACACCAACAATGGGTGGCGCGCTCATATTGGTGGCTATTGTTATCACGACATTGTTATGGGCAGATTTGAGTAATCGCTACATTTGGGTGGTGCTTTTAACGACACTGGGCTTTGGCGTTATTGGTTGGATCGACGATTACCGTAAAGTAGTGGATCGAAATCCGAAGGGACTTTCGGCTGCAGTAAAGTTCTTTTGGCAATCAGTTATTGCGATTTCCGTTGCACTTTATCTAGCATTAACCGCTGAATTGCCCGTGCAAACGGATATGATCGTGCCTTTTTTTAAAGAGGTGGCCATCCCGTTGGGTGTGGTCGGTTTTGTCATTGTGACCTATTTTGTCATTGTAGGAACCAGTAATGCGGTAAATCTGACTGACGGGCTGGATGGTCTAGCTATCATGCCGACAGTGATGATTAGCGCTGCATTGGCAGTTTTTGCCTATGTCGCCGGCCATGTAGTTTTTGCAAATTATTTGGCGATACCTTATATCCCGAATGCTGGTGAGCTGGCTGTGTTTTGTGGCGCACTGGCTGGCGCTGGATTGGCGTTTTTGTGGTTTAACACTTATCCCGCAGAAGTGTTCATGGGTGATGTAGGCGCACTTGCACTTGGCGCTGCGTTAGGTGTGGTGACGGTAATCGTGCGCCAGGAAATAGTGCTGATTATTATGGGCGGTGTGTTTGTCATCGAGACGTTATCAGTCATGTTGCAGGTGGCATCCTACAAACTTGTGGGTAAACGGATTTTTCGTATGGCACCCTTGCATCATCACTTTGAATTAAAAGGGTGGAAAGAAAACCAGGTGGTGGTGCGGTTTTGGATTATTACCTTCATATTGGTTTTGGTGGGGTTATCTACATTGAAATTACGATGAATTTGCGGGGGAAAACGGTGCTGGTTTTGGGAATGGGTGAAACTGGATTATCTATGACCAAGTGGTTGTCACGACAGGAGGCGACTGTGCGCGTGGCGGATAGTCGTGTGACGCCACCATGTTTGGATGCGCTGAGAAAGATTATTCCTGTAGCACAAATATGCCCGGGAAAATTCGATATGAAATTATTGGATGATGTTGCGTTTGTTGCGATTAGCCCGGGTGTTCCGCTTTCCGAGCCGTTGGTTCAACAAGCCAAGCATCATGGTGTTCCAGTACTGGGAGATATCGCTTTTTTTATCAACGCGCTTAAACAAAACAGTGCGCCAAAACCGATAGTCTTAGCTATCACGGGTTCCAATGGAAAAACAACGGTTACCGCGATGGTTGGCGCCATGCTAAAAAAATCAGGATGGGATATAGAAGTTGCAGGGAATATTGGTCCCGCGGTGCTGGATGTATTAATGCAGCGTATGGACGCCGGCAAATTGCCACAAGCATGGGTACTGGAAATGTCCAGTTTTCAACTTGAAGCAATACAAAATCTTAATGCGGATGTGGCTGCGGTTTTAAATCTTAGTGAAGATCATTTGGATCGTTATGTTGGTATGCAAGAATATGCGGCTGCCAAGGCAAGGATATTTCAGCATGATATTGACGGGGATGCGGTCCAGATTCTGAACCGGGATGATCCTGGTGTTCGCGCGATGGCGCTGGCAGACAAAAGACAGATCTTTTTTGGTTTAGAGGAGCCAATTTCTGAAATGGATTTTGGTTTGCTGCATGATGGACATGATATGTGGTTGATGCAGGGAAAGGCATGCCTGATGAAAACCAACGAGCTTGTTGTTGCTGGACTGCATAATGTCATTAATGCATTGGCTGCGTTGGCAATATGCCGCGCGATGGCGTTGCCGTTTGAGCCATTGTTGCAGGCGCTGCGAGAATTTCGTGGTCTGCCGCATCGAATGGAGAAAGTTGCCGCATTTAATGGTGTGACATTCTACGATGATTCAAAAAGCACCAATGTAGGGGCGACAGTAGCGGCGCTGAATGGCATGAAACAAAAGATTGTATTAATTGCGGGGGGAGATGGCAAAAGACAAGATTTTTCTCCATTGCGGGATCCGGTTGCTAATTCCGTTCGTGCTGTGATTTTAATTGGACGGGACGCAAAAGAAATTGCCACTGCGATTAAAGACTGTGGCGTTTCGTTGCATTTTGCAAAAACCATGCGAGAAGCGATGCAAATCAGTTTTTTATTAGCGCAACCCGGTGATGTCGTGTTGTTGTCGCCAGGTTGTGCCAGCTTTGATATGTTCAGAAGTTACGTACACCGGGCCGAGGTATTTATTGCGGCAGTAAAAGATATCGAGACAAAATTTTTTAATTTTAGCCAGAAAAAACACTAACGGATGACACATCAAGCTAACAATCAGAAAAATTCGGTAGATTTAGACCAGGGTTTGATTTGGACGATTGTATTTTTACTTGGCCTGGGATTGGTCATGGTTTATTCGGCTTCAATTGCGATTGCTGATGCTGGGCGGGGTGTCGGTGGCACTGGTTATTATCTGCTTCGGCATGCATCCTATCTAGCCGTTGGGTTACTTTTGGGGTTGTTAGCGTTTTTGGTGCCAATGCGCGCATGGCAGAAATATGCCGTTCATCTGCTTGCTTTTGGCGCATTATTGCTTGTATTGGTATTAATTCCGGGTATTGGCCTTGAGGTTAATGGGAGTAGGCGTTGGATATCGTTGTTTGTTGTTAACTTTCAGCCTTCTGAGCTCATGAAATTCTTTGTGGTGATCTATGCAGCCGGCTATGTTGTGCGTAAAGCAAATTGTCTGGATAGTTTTCGTGAAGGATTTCTGCCAATGTTGCTCATTATGTCCATAGTGGGAACGCTTTTGTTGCTAGAGCCAGATTTTGGTGCATTTGTTGTTGTTACTGTGTTGATAATGGTAATTTTGTTTCTGGGTGGTATGAGCCTGAAACTGTATGCAGGGCTGATCTGTTTTTTGTTGATCGGTCTGGGTTTATTGATCTTGGATGAACCTTACCGCATGGATCGGATTATTGCTTTCATGGATCCGTGGGCGGATCCTGGCGGGAAAGGTTATCAACTAAGCCATGCATTGATTGCTATTGGACGAGGTGAATGGTTGGGTGTTGGCCTTGGTGCAAGTGTTGAGAAGCTGTTTTATTTGCCAGAAGCGCATACGGATTTTTTGTTTGCGGTGCTAGCTGAAGAGCTGGGATTTGTAGGTGTGGTGGCAGTGATCATGTTGTTTGCATGGTTAATAATACGCGCATTCGCTATCGGGCATCAGGCTAATAAACTGGATTGTCAATATTCTGCATTAGTGGCGCAAGGCATTGGCGTTTGGATAGGATTGCAGGCATTTATCAACATGGGTGTGAATATGGGCGTGTTGCCAACCAAGGGGTTAACACTCCCGCTAATGAGTTTTGGGGGTAGCAGTATTACTGTTATTTGCATTGCTTTGGCTGTGTTGTTGCGAGTGGATTGGGAAAATCAGCGACGTCTTAGGGGCTTTGTTGAATGATGCGAACAATAAGCGACAGGTTTGATCTTGGAGTGGAATGGCAGCGCGAACGATTTTAATCATGGCTGGTGGAACAGGTGGTCATGTGTTCCCGGGGTTGGCAGTTGCCAGTTATCTAAAGGCGGCAGGATGGCGCATTGTTTGGCTGGGCACTAAGTCCGGAATGGAAACAGTACTGGTGCCGCAACATGGATATGATATGGAAGCTATCAATTTTTCTGGGTTACGCGGAAAAAAAGCGGTAACCTGGCTAATGTTGCCGCTGCGGCTATTGCTAGCATTTTGGCAAAGCGCAAAGGTGATGTTCAGGGTGCGTCCGGACGTGGTGCTGGGTATGGGTGGCTATCCAGCTTTCCCTGGTGGCATGATGGCTGTATTGTTAAACAGGCCACTAGTTATTCATGAGCAGAATTCAATTCCGGGTCTGACTAATAAGGTGCTGGCAAAATTGGCTGACAAAGTTCTGTTGGCTTTTCCCGGCACAATCCTGGGCTCCGGAAATAAAATAATATTTTCAGGAAATCCGGTGCGGGAGGAAATTTCTCAAGTAGAAAGGCCGGAGAAACGATTCGAGGGACGTGAGGGCAAACTGAAGTTGCTGGTGGTCGGTGGTAGTCGAGGGGCGCAAGCACTCAATACGATTGTGCCGCAAGCTTTGAGATTAATACCGAAGAATAGGCGTCCATTGGTAACGCATCAAGCTGGCGGTAATCACTTGGAGGCCTTGCGGAAAAATTATGAAGAAATGGACGTAGAAGCTGAATTGGTGGAATTTATTGAAGATATGGCTACTTGTTATGCGGAATGTGATTTAGTGCTATGTCGTGCCGGCGCATTAACAGTTGCCGAATTAACGGCAGTGGGTGTGGCAAGTGTTCTAGTGCCTTATCCTTATGCTGTCGATGATCATCAAACTTGCAACGCAAAATTTTTGAGTGAGAATCATGCAGCCATTTTGTTGCCACAGGAAAAACTCATACCGCAAAGCTTAAAGGAACTATTGTTAGATAGTACGCGCGAGAAACTGCTAGCAATGGCAAAAGCGGCACGCGCATTGGCAAAACCAGACGCTACTAAAATAGTAGCCCAGGCATGCATTGACATGGGAAATGTATCACCATGAAACATAAAGTCAAACATATTCACTTTGTTGGGATTGGTGGTTCCGGCATGAGTGGTATTGCTGAAGTGTTACTTAATTTGGATTATCAGGTCAGTGGTTCAGATTTGACCGACAATCTTGCAACACGTCGCTTGAGAAATATGGGCGCAACCGTATATGTGGGTCATGCACATAGCCACATTTCGTCTGCGGATGTTGTGGTGACGTCAACAGCGGTCAAATCAGATAACCCCGAAGTCATTGCAGCACGGGAGAGGAATATTCCAGTGGTGCCACGCGCATTAATGTTGGCAGAATTATTAAGATTGCGGCGAGGAATAGCAGTTGCTGGTACGCATGGGAAAACGACGACGACTAGCTTGATAGCGAGTGTTCTGGCGGCAGCGAATATGGATCCGACTTTTGTTATCGGTGGCAGGCTGGAAGCCGCGGGTTGCCATGCCAAATTGGGGAGCGGTGAATTCATTGTGGTGGAAGCGGATGAGTCCGATGCTTCATTTCTTTACTTGCTACCTGTATTGACCGTCGTCACTAATATTGATGCCGACCATTTGGAAACTTATGGGCATGATTTTAATCTGCTCAAGCAGACTTTTGTTGAATTTATTCAGCATCTGCCTTTTTACGGCATGGCGATCGTATGTATTGATGATGCTAACGTGCGTGAAATTATGCCTGCTATCAGTAAACCAATTACAACCTACGGCTTGTCTGAGGCAGCGCAAGTCCATGCAGTTGATATCCACCATAACAATGGAAAAATGGGCTTTACTGCGGTGGTAGGCGTGAATGGCGATGCGCGTAGACTTGATATCATGCTGAATCTTCCAGGGCTGCATAACATACAAAATGCGCTTGCGGCAATTGCAGTAGCAAATGAGTTAAGTGTGCCGGATCAGGCCATTATAAAAGCATTGTCTGAATTTAGTGGTGTCGCGCGGCGTTTTGAACAATATGGTGAAGTTAAACTAGCCGGCAAAGGAAGCTTCGCATTAGTTGATGATTACGGCCATCACCCTGCGGAAATGGTAGCGACTATCCAGGCGGCGCGAGGCGCTTTTCCACGTCGTCGGCTGGTGCTGGCATTTCAACCGCATCGCTACACTCGTACGCGGGATTCGTTTGAAGATTTTGTAGAGGTGTTATCCAAAGTTGATGTTGTGTTATTAACAACGGTCTATTCAGCCGGGGAAGATCCTATTGTTGCCGCTGATAGTAAGTCGCTTGCACGTGCGGTCAGAGTGCAAGGCAAGGTGGAGCCTATTTTTGTCGAAACCGTTGACGCACTACCGGCTGCTATTCATCGTATAGCCCAGGATGGCGACGTGGTGTTAGTAATGGGTGCGGGTTCGGTTTCGGGTGTTGCGCCGGGTGTTGTGGATTTTAAGCAAAAACTGACGGTTATAAACGGGTGAGTTTAATGGTGGATCATTTTTTGTCATTTTGCCATAAGGCTGTTTCTTCTTGGGTGTATGTATGAAAATGCCAGAAGTCAATAAAATCTCAAGTGGTTTCTGCTTGCCTAGACACCGTGGTGATTTGCGCATTAATGAATCAATGAAAAAGCATACTTCTTGGCGTGCAGGCGGTATTGCAGCGCGTTTTTATAAACCAGCTGATCTTGCTGATCTTGCTGTATTTTTACATGGCCTGCCACAGCATGAACCGGTATCTTTTATTGGGTTGGGTAGTAATTTGTTGGTGCGTGATGGGGGTTTGCGTGGCACGGTGGTGGCGCAGCATTCACGGTTAAATGATTTGCAGATTATTATGCAGGATGGTCAGCGTGGAATGGTTTTTGCTGGTGCCGGTGTGGCAT
>JAJFJI010000222.1 GCA_021774205.1 Nitrosomonas sp. | reverse complement strand
AAACCAAAAATCATCCGTCGGTCTCGTCTACATACAGAGCCACAATCAAAAGATCGGCACCATCCCGTACGACACGCCGGATGATGCAGGAGGACGGGGACGGCATTTCAAGTCTAGCGAACCAGAATCCCAGCCGCTGACACCGTGAACCACATCCCCGTCCGATTTCTATATTAACCTATGGATTTGTGGCTTGTCATCCTGCAAAATCCAATGGTAGACCCCTCCGTTTCTCATCTGGAAAATCTTCTCAACCCCTTCTTTACCAATGCGTTTGCGAAAATGCACCAACTCTGTACTGTGACACGGAAATTCTCTTTTAAACTCTCTCATGCCACAAAAAACCTGGTAGTAAGGGTTGCGCTTCCACTGCACAACAACCGCTTCATCACTCAGATCCTCCAGTTGGTTGATAAGCTCTTCAGGGGCGACTATTTAATATGGAACATATTCATCATCAAAATGAGGATGTGCCGCAAGCAATTTCTGCCTGGGTGACGGTATATCAATTGGCCAAGCCGATGCAATTAATCCAGATGGTAAATGCGTTGGAACAGCTGGCCGGGCAGCTTGGGTTGCCGGATGGGCTGGACAGTTGGGAAAAACTGGTGCAGCAGATGAAGAAGCAAAAAAAAGAGTGAAAGGAGCAGAGTGTAAAAGAAGCATAAAAGAGTCAAAGCGTACCCACTTTCCTCCATTACTTCGCCTTAAAAGACGCATCAAAACATAACGAGGCGCCGCACCGGAATTTTGCTAGACTGCGATTCGCAATGCACCATGAGCTGGGTCATTATAGGTTACTGACAAGTAAGAAAATCTTTTATTGATATAGCCGTTGATGGGAATTCCCGTAACACCTTTTTGTCTTGAGTCACGAGTTGTGTTTTGAGATGGTTTGCAAGCGCGACAAATTCGCAATCGTAGGATGAGCAGTTACTTTCATTTACCAAAGCAAGAACCTGGGGTGAAGTCACGTCAAATTCATTTTGCGCCATGATAGTTTCTGCTGCTTCTTGAAGTTGTAATGCTTTATCGAGCGTAATGATATTCTTTCTGAGATAGAGCGCTAAGACATTTCTAAATTCACTTTTCCAAAGTGTTGGCGCAGTCCAACCAGAATCAATTTTGTAAAGGGCATCAACTGATTCTGTATATGTAGCAGGAAGTAAAAGGTAGCTGATAATATTGGTATCTACAACTATCATGGTCTTCCATCATTGATGGCATTCTCAATGTCTTCTGCTGTGATGGCTTCTGGTGTAATCTGAGATCGTAAGGCCTGAATGTTATTAAGCGTTTCTTCTGGAGAAATTCTAGCTGGTAAGAGCGCGCGTTTAAGACAAACGATGACTTCACTATTAATACTTCTATGATGTTGCTTTGCAGTCAGCTTTAGCGCTTTGTAAAGGTCTTCAGGGATGTTTTTGATGGTTAGGGCTGGCATATAAGGTGTCTCCATTTGCTGTACTTGGTTGCATTATGGTATCGCTATGACACCAAGTCAAGTGACGGTGTAAATCAAGGGATCACCCACAAAAATAAAGCATCCCCTAACGCAGCAACATCGCCGGAATCGTGGCTGAGCGTAACAGGTCAGTTCTAGCATTCCTCCATTCCTCCATTCCTCCATTCCTAGATACAATGATAATCAAAAAAGATTGGACAAAGAACAATATCTGCTAAAACTTGAGAATGGTACGGAAAGGGGAATCGAACCCACATGATGTCACCATCTCGGGATTTTGAATCTACCCTGTAGCATTTTAATATCAATGTATTATATTACTTTTATGTTCTTCAAAAAGGGTAAAACCACCTTCTTAAAACCCAATGTTCATGCGAAATAATTTTTTTTCGGAACAGATTTACAAGCGATTTCTGGGGGATTTACAAAGAAATTGCTCTGTATTCACACGAAAATTTCGCCAGTACAATAAACTCTTGTCTGTAGCTTATTATGGCTACTGCTTTTGAGGACTCTGTTGCAAAAATCAAGTAACAGGCTTTTTTAACTTCTTTGCTATCAATGATAACGCTCTTTTCCATACGTAATAAGAGTGAAGAGGCAATAATTATTCAGCTTGCATGATTCGGAAATTGTTATTACTATAGTAATAACAAAAGGAGGTATGTTATGGTCGAACTCAAAGTACGAAAATTTGGAAACTCCCTTGGGGTCGTTCTCCCGAAAGAAGTCATAAACCGTCTCCATACTGGCGATGGTCAACCACTTTATTTGATCGAGGCTCCCGATGGGAGCTATCTGATTACGCCCTACGATCCTACCTTCGAAAAAAAAATGGCAAAGGTTGAAGATATTGTTAGCCGCTACCGTAATACGCTTCATGTTCTTGCCAAGTGAAAGAACCAATCTGGATAGAAGAGCGGGAAGCGCTTACGATCCATAATCACTTGCTCGCGCTGCACGGTGGCGCACCTGGTCTTCGTGATGCGGCTCTATTGTCATCGGCCTTGGCGCGACCCCGCCAACAGCTAGCGTATGCCGATGATGTTGAGGTTGACATCATCAGCATGTCCGCTGCCTATATTGTCGGAATTGTTGGCAACCATCCCTTCATTGACGGCAACAAACGGACAGGGTTTATCGTCGGAATACTCTTTCTTGAGCTCAACGGTTATTGTTTCACTGCAAGTGAGGAAGATGCAGCACAGGCTGTGCTTTCGCTAGCGGCGGGAACGCTCGACGAAGAAGGATTTATTGCTTTTCTTCGTGCGAACGTAGCACGCGAGACCTGAAATTTTCTTTATGAACATCTCGGTGTTGGAGTTGTAAGGACGGCTCTGCGGCTCTGTTTAAAAAACTCAGGATCCTGCTAAATTTGTCTTTTTTTGGGGAAGGATTTGAGCAATACCAGATTTGAAATGGCGTCATTGCTTTCTCCAAGACAAAGTAGGATGTGTTCCCAATAGCGGCAAATCAACACAGGAACTCACTTGGTACAATTTCATTCCGTCATTGACACAAAATTAATTGGTGCATCATTTTATCAAATCGCTAAAACTGGTATGGGAGGGGGAATCGAACCCCCATGATGTCACCATCGCGGGATTTTGAATCCGGTTCACAATTACACAAAAACAGAATGTTAAGTTATTTTCCCGACTGCAATTGATTAATTATTAAGCTGTTGAGAGCGTTTATCCATGCGGGGCGATTTCTTTTTGCAGACCAAAAAATGACAAAAAAAGAATTTTCAACAGAAAAAATAGCTGGTGTTTTACCACCGGCAAAGCCCTCACAAGGTAGCAATTCTTTTACAAACTTGGCAAAGCTACCGCGCAGGCGCAGCTTCAGCATAAGAACCGCTACCCCTAAACTGCACGCCTTTAACTATAATGTAGCTGATTGGACTTGATTTAATATGTTCAATTTCTATATTTGGGCGTGACGATGATACAGCCACATCAGCGCCGCAACTATGTGGAAGACTGGACATTATCATACGATTATCATGATCGATGACACGTGTCTGACATTCGTTCTTTATTTCTTGTTGCGTTGCGCAACCTGATAAAACAACTACCAAAAAAATTATTAAATTGGACTTCATGATTTATGATTTTCTCTCTTTACTGTTGCTGATGACAAACCGCCATTTCTTACCGCGGGATACACAATGTATTTCGCGCGAAACGACCACATTTTCTTTTTCAGACAAATATCACGTAAAGCCATGCCAGAGATCTTTCTTACATCCTCATGGCTCAATATATTGCCTTTATGGTCTTTAACTTCAACGCTACCAAATTTGCCTTGACGTGTAGCATTTAATAAAGTGCGTCATGGACGAATGCACCTAACATAAATGACTTTGTATCTATCGTCGGAGCTGAAGGACCATCACTTGAATAACCTGCGGATATAAAAAGCAGTCCTTCACGTAGCAGAGTAATCATTTTAGCATCGCTGCACAATTCTTTTTCTGGAAACAAAGGCAACATGACAGCTATGCTCTCTGAGAACCAAAGGGGTCAGACTGCACGCCGTTACCGGCAATCAAATTGGAAAAAGGTGAACTATTGCATTCTTGCTACTTATTTATAATTTAGGTTCAATTTTTATATCAATCGAGTCTGACCCGTTTGATTGTTTGGTTGCTCCAGAAAGAGGGAGAATTGTAATTAGTTATTCAACGTCCAATAGGTGACTCAGAACCTAGATTAACAATAACCCTTTGCAAACTTCTAATTCGAATAGTTTAGATTGACATAAATATGGTTAATAGGAACTAATTATGTGATAATTTTATTGTAATAACTAATATAGATTTCACTGAAAAAACTCAATCCCTAGCCCATCAATCACTAAGATTCAGAAATATTATACGATATTCGTAATGTGATGTTTCGATACACACAGAATATACATTAACAGGTGATAATAATGAAACTAACTGTTTGCTCAAAATTATGTACTGAATGTCCTTTTAGTAAAGCATCTCCTAAAGGATGGTTAGGGTTTCATACTTTAGACGGCGTATTAAAAGCTCAACAAGAAGAAGGGTTATTTAGTTGTCATCTTGCAAGAAAAGATGAAATGACCAGTGATAATATTGAATCTGGAGAAATAAAGATCTGCAGGGGATATATAGCAAGCGAGACAAAATCTGGAATAAGTTTCGGTCAAAATCATAACAACGGGCAAGAACTAAAAAGACTACAGGTACTAATAACTAAAGAAAGCAAGGAAGACGAAAATATAATTTTATCAAGAGACGAATTTAAAGAGCATCATGGACGGCAGACTGTTTCTCCAAAACGATCACTCTCACAAGAAGAATTCCTCCGACGTCAAGGATATCGAGGCCCTGCAAATAAACCTATGTAACAAACATAAGAATATCCATCCGTAGCAGACCATAAACTAGCAAAGATTAAGCTGTCAGACAGAATACACTTCGGTAGTTAAGGTACAACAAAGTCCCATGGTAATTAGTCCGCCAGTTTCCCTTGGTAATGACACCAATACAAATGATTTTTGCGGAGTAGAATAAAAACAGGAAAAAAACCTAAATCCGTATGAACACTGGTACCGGGAGGGGGAATCGAACCCCCATGATGTCACCATCGCGGGATTTTGAATCCCGTGCGTCTACCAATTCCGCCATCCCGGCAAGCTATCTTTATTGCGTTTTTTCTCGTACAACGCACAGACAGAATGTGCAATTATCACTGAATTCCCACAGCACAGCAAGCTATGTGGGCGAATACTCATTACATTAGTATAATGCACCCGATGAAAACCCGGGATTTTGATTTTTACCTGCCACCTGAGCTAATCGCACAGTTTCCAGCAATACAGCGCGCTAACAGTCAAATGATGTGCCTTGATGGCACAAATGGCGAGTTAGCTGTTATGATGTTTGCCGATTTACCAAATTATTTACGAGCAGACGA